>JBGPBW010000031.1:0-28441 GCA_041481385.1 Puia sp. | reverse complement strand
ATTCTCCGAGTGTTTTACGCTTTTTAGTAGCGCCGTGCTGTCCGGGAGGATTGCTTGTTTTGGTCAACCATTTTGCATTTCCTAAAATGGGTTCTCCGAATTTTCGACAAATTTTTGTCTTTGGACCGGTATAACGTGCCATAGTGTGTAGTAGATTTTTGAGTACCCGGACAGAATTATAAAAAATCTTAAAATGAAATGCTGCCCAGCTTGTTATGAAATTATATTAAACTCTTCTTTTCTTTGGCGGACGACAACCATTATGCGGTAAGGGCGTTACGTCTTTAATCATCACTACTTCAATTCCATTATTGGCCAGGGAACGGATCGCGCTTTCTCTTCCGGATCCGGGACCTTTTACAAATACATCCACTCTTTTCAGTCCTGCATCCAAGGCAGTTTTGGCTGCATCGGCAGAAGCCATCTGTGCAGCATAAGGCGTATTTTTTTTGGAACCCTTGAAACCCATTTTACCGGCGCTGCTCCAGGATATGAGCTGTCCGTTTTTGTTGGTAATACTGATGATAATGTTGTTGAAACTGGCAGAAATATGCGCGTCTCCGTATGATTCTACCTTAACCACTCTTTTTTTTGCTGCCGCTTTCGCGCTTGTAACCTGTTGTGCTTTTGCCATTTTTCGAATTAGGTAATCTGGTTATAAATATTTCCCGCTTTCAGCGGGATCAAATCGTCCTCCCCGTACACCCCGGATCTGGTTCGATTCTGGAACGGTGTTATATAAATTGACCTCATTTCATTAACTCCTCCACACCCCCACACTCCCACACTCTCTTATTTCTTAGGTGCCTTCTTTTTCCCGGCAACTGTTCTACGTTTTCCCTTGCGTGTACGGCTGTTGGTTCTGGTACGCTGTCCCCTAACCGGCAATCCCTTACGATGACGCACACCGCGGTAACAGGCAATATCCAATAACCGTTTGATGCTCATCTGCACTTCCGACCGCAGGGCGCCTTCCACCTTCAGTTCATTGGTAATAATATTACGAATTGAATTCAATTCTTCATCATTCCACTGATTCACTTTCTTATCAAAGCTGATGCCCGCTTTGTTAAGAATATACTTGGCAGTCGAAGGTCCTATTCCGAAGATATAGGTAAGCCCTATTTCGCCCCTTTTGTTTTTTGGTAAATCTACACCGGCAATACGCGCCATCTTTTATTTTTTAAGCTGAAGGCTCAAAGCTCAAGGCCAGGGCTCTTCTGATTTTAAATTTTTTATAAATAATGCCTATCCCTGACGTTGTTTGAAACGAGGGTTTTTCTTGTTGATGATGTACAACTTACCTTTACGGCGTACGATCTTACAATCTACACTGCGCTTTTTAATGGATGCCCGAACTTTCATACAAGTATTATTATCTTTTTCTTTGCTTTAAGCTTTATGCTTTCGGCCTTCCGCCTTTTTATTTATACCTAAAAATGATCCTGCCCCTCGTTAAATCATAAGGACTCATTTCAACACCCACTTTATCTCCAGGTAAAATTCTGATATAATGCATCCTCATTTTACCTGAGATAGTAGCCAGTATTTCATGTCCATTTTCCAGTTTCACCTTAAACATGGCGTTGGAAAGTGCTTCGACGATTGACCCGTCCTGTTTGATGAGCGCTTGTTTAGCCATAGATTTTGGGAGCGCAAAGATAATATTACTCAGCGAAAGAATAAAATTTCAATGAATATAATATCCACCTCCGGCCAAAAAGGCCGGCCAATGGGTCAAAAACCTTCCAAAAAGGTTGAAATCAGACCCTTGTAAGGTCCACTTTGGTCATCTGGTGGTAGTTATTCTGGAGTTCGTGGACTCCCAGATGGTGATGGATGTGGCGCCGGTCTTCCCGGTACCAGATTTCCATTTCCCCAAATTGACCCTCCCCGGGTATCAGAATCCGAAAAGGGCCACGTAAATATTTTACCGTTTGATCCCCATTGAGCTGCTTTTCAAAGCCCAATTTGGTTAATTGGACATCGTCGACCGGTATAGCAAAAAGGTCCCCGGCTTCAAACCAGTCATCCTGATCCCCATTATGCACACAAACCTGTTTGTCCTCGTGGTTTATTTCTGTCACCTGCCCATCGAAGCGCTTCCCGCCAAAATCTGCCTGGATAATATCTCCCAGTTTGATGTCCTGAAATCTGATCATATGACCTCTTTTTTAAGGATATGAATATAAAAAAATTATGCTAAACGAACCATTCGCCCGGCAGAAGAAAATTTTTTAAAGACCGCGACCCACCACTTCCCGAAATGGCCAGGGAATGGTCGCCAGAATAATTATCATCGCAATCAGGAAAAACCAGAATGCCCTTTTGTATTTTAGGGGGTCGGTTATCTGTTTTTTTACCTGGCCGCGTCCCAGTGTAATCAATAAAGTTGCAATCAACATACCTACCGGATGTTCAACCCAAAAGAATCGGTAGGTTTTATTCTGCATCAGATTAGTCCCTTCCGGCAGTCCGGCACTCAGGATGCCATACCTCCCAAACAATAGTAAAATAAGACCGATCAGCAGGGTTGTGTGAACGCTGATCATAGTGAATAGCCAGAGTTTGGCGTCACCCTCCCGGAGTTCCCGGCGTTTAATCCACCCTATGAAACTTTGAAGGATAGAAAGAATGAGCAGCAATAAAATTACCCAGCGGAGAATATTGTGAACCTGAAGCAGAACGGAAAACATGGGGTTTAGTTTGGCATGAAATTAAAGCATTTAGATGTCCGAACGCTACAGCGGGAGGGAATGATTTAAATTTGTTGGATGTCTCTGTCAAAATACCCCATTCATTTCCTTTGCATTCTGTTGATGGTAACCGTTGGCTGCACCGGCAAAAAAGGTAGTTACGATGCCATGGATTCTACAGTGGCAAACAACCCCCTGTATAAATCCTTAAACGACAGCATCAGGCAATTTCCCAAAGACCCCTTTCTTTACCTGCGTCGGGCGATTCGGCTAAGTCAGGAGAACGCACATGAGTTGGCTTATACCGATTTTTCAGAAGCATGGAAGATCCAGCAGGGATTGGACATAGCACTCCCCTTTGCAGCTAACCTGGAAATTCTTGGAAAACACAAGGAGCGGCTCAGACTGCTGGATACATTATATCAGGATTTTCCTGACAATACCCAGGTTGGCAGGCTGCTCGCTGAGGCTTACGCTGGTTCCGGCGACCCCGCTCAGGCGCTGAACCTCTATAATAATATGCTGGCCAAAGATTCAGCTGATCCGGAAACTTTTTATGAAAAGGCCTTGCTGTTGGAACAATCAAACGATACTGCTGCGGCTATTAAAGCACTACAAAAAGCTTATCGCCTGCAAGGGGTTGACACTTATGGTTTGGAATTGGCACACCTATTCGCTGAACAAAAAAATCCCCGGGCTTTGGAAATCTGTGACTTTATTCTCAGGCAGGATTCGTTGCGGCTGCTGATAGACCCCTTTTTTATTAAGGGTATATATTTTGCCAACGTAAAACAGTATCAGAAGGCCATTGTACAGTTCGATTCCTGTATTGCACGCGATTGGAAAACGACCGATGCGTACCTCGAAAAAGGAAGGGCTTATTTCCAGATGAAAAATATTCAGGCAGCCATGCAGACTTTTAACATGGCTATTACCGTTACCAATACAGATGCTGATGCCTACTACTGGTTGGGACGTTGTTATGAAGTTCAACATCGGAAAATGGATGCCATCGGCAGTTACCGGAAAGCGATTTCACTAGACAGAAATTTTTCGGAAGCCAGACAAAGGATTCAAAATCTGGATAGCGGATTTGCTCATCCTTAGCAGTAAACCTACATTTGTTCAAACAGTCAGCATTTTAAAATTGTATTCATGGCTCTGATCGCCCCTTCGCTGCTTGCCTCTGATTTTCTTCATCTTGAGGATGCCTGTAAAATGATCAATGAAAGTGACGCAGACTGGTTTCACCTGGATGTTATGGACGGAAGATTTGTACCCAATATCAGTTTCGGAATTCCGGTAATCGAGCATATCCGAAGAGCTACAAAGAAGATTTGTGATGTGCACCTGATGATAGAAGAACCGGAAAAACTAACGCCCGCTTTCAAAAAAGCCGGAGCTGACATCCTGATCGTTCACCTGGAAACCTGCAGAAACCTGCATAGCAATATCCAACAGATCAGGGCATTGGGTATGAAACCCGCAGTTGCCATAAACCCCCACACACCCGTCGAATTTTTAAAAGATATACTTGCGGATCTTTATCATGTACTGGTAATGACCGTTAATCCTGGTTTCGGTGGTCAGTCGTTTATTCCACATTCCCTGGAGAAAGTACGGGAAATGAAAAAGATGATAATAAAAACCGGGAAAGATATTCTCATAGAAGTGGATGGCGGGATAACCCTCGATAATGCACCTGCCCTCGTGGAAGCCGGTGCGGACATACTAGTTGCCGGAAGTAGCATATTTCAAGCGAAGGACCCAAAAGAAATCATCCGGCTCCTGAAGCGGATCGCATGAGAAGCATTATTCTCATATCCTTCATTTTTTTTCCCTGTATACACCTGCTTGCCCAAAAAACCAGTGCGGTGGTATCCGGAAAAATTTTGGATGAAAATGAAACACCCCTGGCCAAGGTTTCCATTATTCTGCTTGGCCGTGAAACGGGGTTGATGAGTTCAGATTCCGGCACATTTCACATGCGTGTACCTGCGGATAAAGCTTTCGCCCTTGTTTTTTCATATACAGGTTATAAGAGTCTCCAGCAGAATTTCATCCTGAACGATCAGGAAGAAGAACGGGTTGTGATCCACATGGAAAGATCATCATCCAAACTGGAGAATGTAACGGTCACGGATGAGCGCGATCGAAAAGAAGCCGGACTTATCCGTATTAACCCAAAAGACGCAATTAATATTCCCACCCCGGTGGGTGGCATAGAAAGCCTTATTAAAGTCTATGTCGGATCTAATAATGAACTGACCAGTCAATATAATGTTCGCGGTGGAAATTATGATGAGAACCTGATTTATGTAAATGATTACGAAATATTTCGTCCTTATCTCGTCAGCAATGCGCAACAGGAGGGTCTAAGTTTCATCAATCCTGAAATGACACGTAATGTCAATTTTTACAATGGAGGCTTCCAGGCCAAATACGGAGATAAAATTTCGTCTGCTCTTGACATTCAATATAAAAAACCCGCAACGTTCGGCGGAGCCGCCTATATCAGCCTGCTGGAACAGGGCCTGGAATTGGAAGGCGTTTCCAAAAATAACCGGTTCAGTTATATCGTCGGCGTAAGGAATAGAAATTTTACCAATATTCTGAGCGCCCAGGAAACAAAAGGAGATTACGAACCTTCTTCCTCAGACGTGCAGGGACTATTCACATACCAGTTGAATAAAAAAAACTCCCTGGAGTTGTTTACCGTTTATTCACAGACCTCATTCAACCTGATTCCCATGTCGGCGCAGCTCAGTACAGCTGTGTTCTCTCCTTATTTTTCTGCTGACCTGGGGTTGGATATATTTTTCAGCGGACAGGAAAAAGATAAATACAAAACAGGTCTCGCGGGGCTTACCTGGAATCAACAGGTAAGTAAAACCCTGAAATTAAAATGGATGCTTTCCACATTCAGTGATATTGAAAGTCAGAATTATGATATTACTGGCGACTATTTGTTTGGAGAACGCGATTTTGACAAGAGTAGCCCCAACTTCGGTAAGATTATTAATCCTTTGGGAGTTGGAAGCAACCAAAATCTTGCCAGGGACAATCTGAACATTCACCTCTACAGCTTTGCCCATAAAGGATATCTTACCAGGGAAAGTCAATTTCTGCAATGGGGAGTAGCCGCGGAATTACAAACGATCCAGGATCACTTGCATGAATGGATTTATGAAGACTCAACGGGTTATTCCCTGCCCTATCAACCGGGAGAACTTAACCTGAATTATGTGGTGAATGGAAATAATAACCTGCAGATCGGACGGTTCACTGGTTTTTTACAGGACAACTTCAGTTTTAAGAAAAATTCATCATTTACCCTGCAATCAGGTGCAAGATTGAATTATAATACATTTACCCGCCAGCTTCTGTTTTCGCCCAGGGTTGGAATTTCCTGGAAACCGGCAAACAGCAATCGCGACATCATTTACAAAGCCGCTGCGGGTATCTACGATCAGCCTCCTTTTTACCGGGAACTCCGCGCCCAGGACGGGTCCATCAATCCTGCAGTTAAAGCACAACAGAGTTTTCAGGCAACTGCTGGATTTGATATCAATTTCCTGGCCAGCAGTAAACCTTTCCGCTTATCAGTTGAGGCGTATTACAAGTATTTATGGAATGTAAATCCTTACAATATTAATAATGTCAGCATTCAGTATTTTGCCACCAATAATGCAAGAGCATATGCGGCTGGTATAGAAGGACGTTTGTTTGCCAACCTCGTAAAAGACGCGGAAAGCTGGGTAAGTATTGGTTTTATGCAAACGAAGGAATTAATCAGTGGGGCCAGCTATTATAATTACTCCCTGGATTCTTTACAAAAACCGCTCGACAGCACCCTGGTCCAACAGGGATGGATCCGCAGGCCGTCTGACAGGCTGTTTACTTTAGGTATGTTTATCCAGGATTACCTTTCAACAAACAAAAACTTTAAAGTCTATCTCAATGTCATCTATGGCAGTAATCTTCCATATAGTGTTCCCGGCAGCGTGAAATACCGGGATGCACTGATAATCGAACCCTATATAAGAGCTGATATCGGATTCAGCGCCCTTCTGATGGATAATGACAAATCCAACCGCCGAAGCCATAATCCTTTTCGTAAACTCGAAAATATATGGGCCACACTGGAAATCTTCAATGTGATTGATCGGGAGAATACCATTTCCTATCTTTTTGTAAAAGACTTTTCCAACGTCACCTATGCCATGCCGCAAAGGCTCACACCCAGGATTATCAATCTGAAGCTGGTTACCCGTTTTTAAGAAAATGTCCAAAATATACATATTGTTTCCCAATCCGGGAGGATTCCATTTGGTATGGCCCCCATATCACATTGATTATAAGTGCATTACATTCTGGCAGGCAAATCGATAGTATTATACCAAATCAACCTTATGAAAACGCTCCAGAATTTACTTAAAACCCTGAAAGAACTGATATCAGAAGCAACCCAAAACCGCTCTGATTATAATAACATGCGACTGATCCCGCTGCCTGTTAAAAACCAGGAAAGGAAATTCCCTAATCAAAATAACAACCAGTAAGTTTTTCTCAGAAGATGAGTTAACTGGTAAACCCGTTACCTGTATGGAAATCGCATCATACCCCGAAAAATTTTCTGACGACATCACAGTCGAAATAAGTGCTGATTCAGAGGATCATTGTATCATCATTCTCTCCAATCACCTGGGCCGCATCCTGCGCATGATGGGCGTAAATGTAAATCAGGGGAAGAACCAGATTCATATGGACAATGTGCGTTCTCTGGAAGCAGGTCCCTATCATCTGAGCGTAAAAAACACACAATCGAATATTTTATACAGTTCAATACTTACAAAGTTCTAAATACTGTTACCCGGTTTTTACAACTGCACTTCAAGGATTAAAAAAAGGACTTCTTTAAGTCCTTTTTTTTATGGCCCGGGATGGAAAAACTTACTTTCCGGATATTTGAATCTGAAATTGGTTTCGCGCTTTTACCTTTGCTGTATGACAAAACTTTCGGTTAACATCAATAAGTTTGCAACCATCCGGAACAGCCGGGGCGGGAACAATCCTGATGTGGTTAAAGCGGCTATTGACGCACAGCGTTTTGGAGCAGACGGAGTCACAGTCCATCCGAGACCGGACGAACGACATATCCAATACCAGGACGTAATCGAAATAAAAAAAATCATTACCACGGAATTCAATATCGAGGGTAATTGCCAGGAGCAAAAGTTTATCGACCTGGTGCTCTCAGTGAAACCCGAGCAGGTAACACTGGTTCCCGACGCTGCAGGCCAGATCACTTCTAATCATGGCTGGGATACCATCCGGCATGCAGATTACCTCAAAAAAATAATCCTGTTATTTAAAAACGCCGGGATACGGGTTTCCATTTTTGTTGACCCGGTAATTCCCATGATTTCAGCCGCTGCCGAAACAGGTACTGACCGGATTGAACTATATACTGAATCTTATGCCCGTATGTTCAGGGGTAACAAAGAAGAAGCCATCCGACCCTATATGAAGGCAGCAAATAAAGCGAAAGCACTGGGCCTGGGCATTAATGCAGGCCATGACCTGGATCTGGAAAATCTGAAATATTTTAATGAACAGATTCCCATGCTGGATGAAGTGTCTATCGGACATGCGCTGATCTGTGATGCACTTTATCTGGGATATGAAAATGCGGTGCAGCTGTATAAAAGGCAACTTTTAGTGACCAAAGATTCTTAATAAAATGAATTTAAAACCCAGGATTATTTAGTTGCACCCAAGCAATGCACAAAGTTTGGAATCCAATTCTGTGCCACGAAGATTTTTACCTACTATTTTCCCATTGGGATCAATTAAAATATTTTGGGGTATCTGTTGAACGCGGTATTGTTGCGCTACTGCGTTATTCCAAAATTTTAAGTCGCTGACCTGCGACCAGGCCAGCCCATCATCCTGTATTGCTTTAATCCATGCTTCACGGCTCTTGTCAAGAGAAACACCCAGCACTGTAAAATTTTTTGCTTTAAACCTTTCATAAGCAGCCACCACATTCGGGTTCTCCATCCTGCACGGCTTACACCAGCTGGCCCAGAAATCAATTAAAACATACTTCCCTTTGAATGAAGAAAGGCTTACTGGCTTTCCGGACGTATCATTCTGTGTAAAATCCAGGGCCTCACTCCCGATAGCACCTATTTTACCGTTGCTGATCTGGTCCATGATGTATTTCCCGTAAAGGCTCTGTTGTACTTCAGGAGAAAGACTTTGATACCGCCGTTCGAGCAAAAAAACATCATCCGATAACTGGTTCACGACAACCAACAGGAAACAGCTGACATAAGAATTCTTTTTCAAGAGAATGAAACTATCTACTTTCAGCTGAATCGACATGACGGCAGACTGATATGCATTGGCTATGGAATCTTTTTTCTCAACACCCTCAGGAGAATTTGCTAGTTGGCTAAGCAGGTTGAGCTGGGCAAAATAGGGGCTAAATATCTGTTCGAAAGCCTGGAAATCTTTTTCTATGACAGAACCTTTCACCTGCATTGCAGATAGATTATTAATATCACCCTTGAGGGTAACAGTTTCATTACCGATAAAAATCGAAGTTTTCTTTTTTTCAGAAATAAAATTCAGCACCAACAAGCTGGGTTCACTTATATGACCCGTCAAAATAAAAACGCCACCCTTAACCAGGCTTCGTGCCAGGGTGTCGGATGGTTTATTAGCGTCTGTCAACGCCACCTGGGACTTTTCCCCAATGCCCACGACCTGCCCCTCGATCCGAAAACCGGGTTGTCCGTTTTGTTGCGCCCGGGCATGGATTGTTGAAATCAAAATGAGTAAAATGATATGTTTTTTCATGCAGATTTATTATCGTGTCTCACTTGAAGAACGTCTGTTACCTCATTAAAATTATGCCCGCGGGCTTCCAATAAAATAAGATAATGAAAAAGCAGGTCGGCTGCTTCGTTAAGGAAAAGATAATCATTCCGGTCTTTGGCCTCTATCACCAGTTCCACCGCCTCTTCCCCAACTTTCTGGGCGATCTTATTAATACCCTTTTTAAACAATCCAGAAATATAAGAGTTTTCTTCGGGGTGATTTTTTCTGTCCCTGATAATGGCCTCAAGCCTGCTTACAAATCCTGGACCTTCTGCGTCATTTTTTTCAGCCCAACAGGTATCAGCTCCGGTATGACAAACGGCACCCATCGGACTCGCTTTTATTAACAGACTATCCTGGTCACAATCGACCAGAATTTCTTTAAGCATCAGGAAATGGCCGCTCTCTTCCCCTTTAGTCCAAAGTCTCTTTTTTGTCCTGCTGTAAAAAGTGACTTTGCCCAGTTTCTGGCTCCTGGCCAAGGCTTCCTGGTTCATAAAGCCAAGCATCAGCACTTTGTTCGTCCGGTCGTCCTGTACGATCGCAGGAACAAGTCCGTCGGCATATTTTGAAAAATTGATTTCCATGCTTCAAAATTAGATTCTTATATTGATACCTTCAGCAATCAAAAAAGTTTTCAGATCGGGAATCGGAATCTCTCTGAAATGAAAGATACTTGCTGCCAGCGCTGCATCTGCCTTTCCTTCCTTAAAAATTTGAGAAAAATGCTGCGTATTTCCTCCGCCACCTGAAGCAATCACCGGTACAGGCAAGGACTCTGCCAGTTTTTTTGTCAGTTCAACTGCGAATCCTTTTTTGGTACCATCATGGTCCATTGAAGTAAGCAGGATTTCGCCGGCGCCACAATCAACTCCCTGTTTTGCCCAGTCCAGGCATCGGGTATCTGTAGCCACGCGGCCGCCATTCAGGTATACATACCATTCCCCGTCGGCAGCTCTTTTCGCATCTATGGCGAGAACAATACACTGGCTGCCAAAGTTTCGGGCCAAATCCTTTATAAGATCGGGGTTTTTAAAAGCTGCCGTATTCACCGAAATTTTATCTGCTCCATTTTCCAGTAATACACGAACATCTTCCGGTGAACCGATTCCTCCCCCTACTGTAAATGGAATATTAATACCATGAGCAATCCGACGGGCCAGTTCACTAAGGGTTTTTCTTTTCTCATGAGTAGCTGTGATATCCAGAAATACAAGTTCATCCGCACCTTCATTAGCGTAACGCGCACCAAGTTCAACCGGATCCCCCGCATCCCGCAAGTTGATAAAATTCGTCCCTTTGACGGTTCTTCCGTCTTTGATATCCAGGCAGGGTATGATACGTTTGGTCAGCATGTTGCCAGGTCCTTTAGTGTGATGAGACCTTCGTAAATAGCCTTACCGATAATAACACCCTTACATCCTGCTTCTTCCAATCCATATATATCATCCATTGACCGTATACCCCCGCTGGCAATAAAATGCAGATCTGGAAAACGTTCCAGTATTTTTTTATATAATTCCCAGGAAGGACCCTTCATAACTCCGTCCATTTTAATATCGGTGCAGAAAAGTTGCTTAATGCCCGCGGTTCTGTACTTATCTATGAAATCATAAATCCAAATTTCCGTATCGACCATCCATCCGGAAATGGAAATTTTTTCATCCCGAACATCAGCGCCTAATAGAAATTTGTCCGCACCAAAAGACAATATCCATTCCCGAAAAAGTTTCTCATTCTTCACGGCAATACTGCCGACTGCAGCAAGTGCGGCTCCGGAATCAAATACGATACGGAGGTCGTCGGCAGTTGCGATCCCACCACCAAAATCAATGATCAGGCTGGTTTTCCCCGCTATATTTTCCAGTACGTTCCAGTTTCTTATCTGCCCATCTTTTGCACCATCCAAGTCTACCAGGTGAAGCCTTCTTAAACCCGCATCCTCAAACTGACGGGCTACTTCCAGGGGGTTCTCATTATATATCTTCCGGGTAGCATAGTCTCCCTGAGTCAGGCGCACACATTTACCGTGCATAATATCGATCGCCGGAATTATTTCTATTTTCATATCGTTTGTTATGGTTGTATAAAATTTCTCAGAATTTGTTCGCCGACAATGGCACTTTTTTCTGGATGAAACTGTACACCGAAAAAGTTATCTTTTTGCAAAGCTGAACTGTAGGGCTGCACATAATCTGTTTTCGCGATGGTATGCATCCCCGCTTCGGCATAATACCCATGCACGAAATAACAATAACTGTTTACAGGTATTCCATTGAACAGTCCGGATTGCAAATCATAAATATTATTCCACCCCATCTGGGGTACTTTAAGTTCCTGCGGAAACACAGGCAAAAATTTCCTGACTGATTCGCTGAAAATTCCAAGGCATTTTGTATCATTTTCTTCCGAATGTGCGCAAAGCAGCTGCATACCCAGGCAAATTCCCAGCACAGGCTGTTTCAAATTGCGAATCAGCAGGTCCAGATTTCTTTCACGCAGGTAAGCCATAGCTGAACTCGCTTCGCCAACGCCTGGAAAAATAACTCTGTCAGCAGAACGAATGACTTCAGGATTATCGGTTACCACCGCCTCTGCGCCAATGCGTTCCAGGGCGAATAATACGGATTGAATATTGCCAGCATTATATTTGATGATTACAATTTTCATTTCAGGGAATTGATAAAATCGTTTATCCGGATTCCGATTTCTTTTTCACCCGGGTTCTCCAGAATCTTTATAAATGCGGTTCCGATGATAGCCCCACTTGCATAGGAACAGGCTTTTGTAAAATCAGATTTGTCCCGGATACCAAAGCCAATCAGCACGGGGTTTTTTAAATGCAGGGACCGAAGTTTCTCAAAATAGTATTCCCGGTCGCTGAGTGTTGCATTTTTACCTGTTGTTGATGAAGAAGAAACGGCATATAAAAACCCGCTGCTAAGTCCGTCCAGTTCCATTATTCGTGCATCAGCAGTTTCCGGAGTTACAAGAAAAATAAAATCCAGCCCGTGCTTCCGGATGACTGCCCCATATTTTTTTTCAAATTCAAACATGGGTAAATCAGGTAATATCAATCCGTCGATTCCGGTTTCCAAAGCATGTTTGCAAAAATTTTCAAATCCATATTGCAGAATGGGATTCATATACCCCATCAGCAGGACCGGTAAATGAATCGTTTTCCTGAAATCTTTCAATTGTTCAAAAAGTCTGCGGATTGTCATACCGTTAGCCAGTGCCGATGTACTACTGGCCTGAATCACGGGTCCGTCAGCCAGGGGGTCACTATAAGGCATTCCCAATTCTATCATATCTGTCCCGGCATCCTGCAAGGATTGCATTATGATCAGCGTGCTGTCCAGCGTCGGGAAACCTGCGGTGAAATATATATTTAGTATGTTTCTTTTTTTCTTTTCAAACAATTCTCCAATGCGGGTCATAGTAATTGGTTGAGAGTTTATAAAGCCTCCATTGCATTCATGTAGGTTTCCAAATCCTTATCTCCTCTACCGCTCAGGCAAACAACGATATCATCCTTCTGACCAAATTTGATTTTTTCGAGTATAGCCAGCGCGTGTGCCGATTCCAAAGCCGGTATGATACCTTCCAGCCTCGCCAGTTGAAAAGCCGCGTTCAAGGCTTCTTTATCGGTTGCACTGAAAAAAGAAGCCCTTCCAGAAACAAAAAGATGGGCATGAAGCGGACCGATACCTGGATAATCAAGCCCAGCTGAGATACTATGTGGTTCCACAATCTGTCCGTCTGCCGTCTGCATCACCAGGCTACGACTGCCATGAAGAATACCGTCTGTTCCAAGACGGGTAGTTGCAGCAGACTTTCCGGTATCGATACCTTCACCAGCTGCTTCCACAGCAATCAGATTAACTTTTTCTTCATCCAAAAAATGAAAAAACGCTCCTGCGGCATTACTGCCCCCACCGACGCAGGCAATTATCGCGTGGGGGAGTGAATTTCCCGTTTTCTCTTTTAACTGCCATTTCATTTCCGCGCTGATCACCGATTGTAAACGGGCAACCAAATCGGGGTAGGGATGCGGGCCTACAACACTGCCAATAATATAATGTGTATCATTTGGGTGGTTTATCCAGTCGCGGATCGCTTCGTTCGTCGCGTCTTTTAATGTTTTGCTGCCGCTGGTCGCCGCAACCACGGTAGCGCCAAGCATTTTCATCCGGGCCACGTTGGGTGCCTGACGCCGGATATCTTTTTCTCCCATATATACAATACATTCCAGTCCCTTGAGCGCACATACAGTCGCCGTGGCAACACCATGTTGTCCTGCACCTGTTTCTGCAATGATCCTTTTCTTGCCGAGTCTTTCAGCCAGCAGGATCTGGCCAATCGTATTATTTATTTTATGAGCACCTGTATGACAGAGGTCTTCCCTCTTGAGATAGATATTGGTATTGTATTTTTTACTCAGCCTTGCAGCGAAATACAGAGGCGTGGGCCGCCCTGCATAATCTTTCAGCAGCAGGTCAAACTCCTGACGGAAGGAGGGATCATCCAGAATTTCCAGATAGCGGGACCGAAGTTCCTCTACATTTCCGTATAACATTTCCGGAATAAATGCTCCACCGAATTTGCCATAATAACCCTGTTCCGATGGTCGCTGATATGTTATTGCGTCTGTCATTTCATTTGAATTTATGATTCAGCGTTTCGTAGAAAATTTTTATTTTATCCAGGTCCTTCACTCCCGACTGGATTTCAAACCGGCTGTTAATATCTATGGAAAAAAGTTTTTTTGCCACTTCTTCCTGAAAAAAAGCCTGGAGTTTCTCTGTATCCTCAGGTTCAATACCGCCGCTCAGAAAAAATAGTTTTTCAATTCCGGCAGGTTTCAGCAAATCCCAGTTGAATTTTTTTCCCGTACCACCGTAACCCACACCCAAAGTATCAAACAGGAACATGTCACAGGATTCCTCGTACGATTTGATGATCCAGGAAATGGGGTCATTTTCACCCAGCCTGAAAACTTTAATGACTGTCACGTAGTTAGCAATCTGTTCGCAGGCACGGGGTGTTTCGTCACCATGAAGCTGCACCATATCCAGCCCGTATTCATCAACGGTACGCATCATCTGATCATAGGGCGTATTCACAAAAACGCCCACTTTGCCAATGCGGAGTTTCGCTTTTCGAAGTTGTTCCCCGGTGATGTGTTTACCGGCGAATCGTGGTGACTTCGGGTAAAAAATAAACCCGGCGAAATCTATTCCCATCTCATCGAGCTTCCTTACCTGTTCGAGTTGCGTCATGCCGCAAACCTTTATTCTCATAAAGTTTGTTTTTTAACTGGTCAACAAAGGTGGCAAATGCAATCGCAGGATCAGGAGCTGTCATAAACTGCTCCCCAATCAGAAATCCATGGAATCCGGCTGCTTTTAATAGCAATATGGTTTCCACATCCCGGATGCCGCTTTCGGCAACACGTAATTTATTGAGCGGAAGACGTTCCGCCAGACTGATGGATCGTTCCACATTAACAGTAAATGTCTTCAGGTCCCGGTTATTGATACCAACCACATCCACATCTTCACAAATATGGCCAAGTTCCCCTTCATCATGGATTTCAAGGAGCACTTCCAGGCCAATCTGATGCGCCGTCGCCGCAAGGGACCGGGTTTCTGTGATGCTGAGACAGGCAGCGATCAGCAGGATGGCATCTGCCCCGATCGCACGCGACTCCACGATTTGATACGGATCCAGAATGAAATCCTTTCTGAGTATGGGCAGCTTGTTGAACCGGGCAGATTGCAGATCCATGGCTGATCCTCCAAAGGACGGACCATCTGTCAGCACAGAAATCATTGATGCGCCATACCGGGCATATGCTTCCGTAACATCCCCCGGCAATGACCAGTCGTTGATAACTCCTTTGGAAGGTGATTTTTTTTTGAATTCAGCAATAATGCCCGTTTTTTCAGGATCAGTGAGTTTTTCTTTCATCGAGTAAATTACCCTTGAATACTCCGGCAGATTTTCCAAAAAAGAAACAGGCTTTTCGTGTTTGCTCTTCTTTATCTCTTCTCTTTTATAAGAGACTATTTGATTTAATATGTTGATCCGGTTCATTATGATTGCATTGAAATCAGGGTTTGCAAACTGGTCAGTGCTTTGCCGCTTTCAAGACTTTCAACGGCAGCTGCATAAGCGAGATTATAGTCCGAAAAGTTACCTGTACAATGCAGCGCCATAGCAGCATTGGCCAAAACAACGGCATTTTGTGCCCAGGTTCCCCTTCCCTTCAAAATATCAATAAAAATTTTTGCAGCTTCCTCCGGGCTGTTACCACCATAGATATCAGAGGGAGAAACCATACGCTTTCCCAATTGCTCGGGAGTCATTACACGATCCCCTTCATTGGTTATGACGCGGGCATCTCCGGTAAGTGATAATTCATCGTATCCATCCAGGCTGTGAATAATAGCAAAAGATGTTTTTGTTTGTTGCATCAGATATGTGTAAATCCGCGCCATCTCAAGATTATATACTCCGATAAGTTGAAATTTGGGAAAAGCCGGATTCACCAGCGGGCCTAGCATATTAAAGAATGTCCGAATGCCCAGGTTTTTACGGATTCCGCCAACCGCTTTTAATGCAGGATGAAAAAGAGGGGCGTGCAGAAAACAAATTTTAGCCCTTTCAATTTCCTTACTCAACTTACCAGGGTCATTGCTGAGTTTGTATCCGAGCTGCTCCATAACATTGGATGCTCCGCTGATACTGGTAGCCCCGTAGTTACCATGCTTGGCAACTTTCTGACCAGTTCCGGCCACAATAAAACAGGATAGTGTAGAGATATTGAATGTATTCTTCCCGTCTCCCCCGGTTCCGACGATATCAATGACTTCATAGTTATCCAGATTGGCTTTGACGGCGAGGTCCAGGAGCGCTTCCCGAAAGCCCTGTAGTTCTTCAATGGTAATACTGCGCATGAGGAATACCGTTATGAAAGAGGTAATCTCCGATTCGTTGTACTGCCCTCTGGAAATATTCGACAACACTTCCCTGGCCTGCTCGCGGGTCAAGGTTTTGTACTCAAATAAAATTTGCAATATTTTCTTCATACTTCCCTTTTAATCTTAGTCCCAAAACATTGAATTAATTGAAACCATTTCCCTTGAAGGTCTGTTGTTCAGCATCTTCAATTCGGAACACTTATTTCAATTTTCCCGGCTTAGACCTTGAGCATCGCTCCATTTGTTCTTCCGAGCCAATTCCGCATAATGAGTTCGCCATCTGGTGTTAGTACACTTTCCGGATGAAACTGCACACCAAGAATATCAAGTGTTCTGTGACGTAAGGCCATAATATGACCATTGTCATCCCTGGCTGTAATCTCAAGCACTTTTGGAAAACTTTCCGGATCAATCACCCAACTATGATACCTGCCTGCCATAAAACCATCTGTCAATCCGTTGAAAAGATCTGCATTGGTCTTGGTATTACGCGGACGCTGAGGTATGATATGAACCGGCGTCGCGACGCCATGGTAAACTTTCGAAAGATTTGTGAGTTTTCCGCCAAAGGCTTCCCCAATTGCCTGGTGACCAAGGCAGACGCCAAGTATGGATTTGGAAAATCCGTATTCTTTTATCAAAGGCAGAAGCAAGCCGGCTTCAGCGGGAAGTCCCGGGCCGGGTGATAAAATAATTTTATCATAGATCTGCACATTTTCCATTGGTATCTGGTCGTTCCGGAAAACATCCACTTTTTCACCCATGATTTTTTCCACCAGGTGAACAAGGTTATAGGTAAATGAATCATAATTATCAAAAACAAGAATCTTCATATTCAGTTTTAAATAGTTTCTGCCATAATAATGGCCCTTTTCAAAGCACCAAGTTTGTGGTTAACTTCTTCAAGCTCGGATTGAGGTTTACTCGCAGCCACGATCCCCGCACCCGCCTGATAGGTAAGCGTATTACGCCGGCTGAGCAAACTGCGAATCATAATAGCCTGGGTGCAATTCCCGTCGAAACCGACAAAACCGATACATCCCCCGTAATAACTCCTGGATGTAGGTTCATAGGAGCTAATGAGTTCCATCGCACGGATCTTCGGAGCTCCGCTCAGTGTACCTGCGGGAAATGTAACAGCAAGTATTTCAAAGGGATTACTGCCTTTTTTCAATTTTCCCTTCACCTCACTTACCAGATGGATCACGTGAGAATAATACTGAACCTCCCGGAAATGCACAACCGAAACCTCCGTGCATTTTCTGCTCAGGTCATTCCTGGCTAAATCAACCAGCATCACATGCTCTGCATTTTCTTTGGCATCTTTCAGCAGGGCATCGGCATTTTCTTTATCTGTTTCATCATCTCCTGTTCTTTTACATGTACCTGCTATCGGGTGCATAATCGCTTTCCCTTCTTTAATCAAAACCTGGGATTCCGGAGAAGAGCCAATGAGACGGTAATCACCATAGTCAAAATAAAACAAATAAGGGCTCGGATTCACGTTTCGGAGAGCACGGTAGACATTGAATTCATCGCCGGCAAAACCTTGTTGGAAACGGCGGCTCAGTACAATTTGGAAAACATCTCCGCGAAGGCAACTTTTAATACCTTTCTCAACCATCTCCTTATAATCCGCATCTTTCATATTGCTCGTTTCTTCTCCGTTAATCCGGAAAGGAAACACCGGCACGTCTTTCGAACGGATTAATGATTCAACCAGTGGCAGTTCGCTGTTGATCCCTTCTACATGGTTTTCACATATATACAGTTCATCCTTAAAATGATTAATCGCAATAATATACTGGTACAAACGGTATCTCATCAGGGGAATGAGCGGCGGTTCTGGTTTCTCTTCCAGGCGGATCCTGTCGAAAAAGCGCACTGCGTCATAACTTGTATAACCGAAAAGGCTTTGCGCTGTTCTTACCGGCTTCTCGACAGCCGGTTCAACATCAAAATGTTCCATGAAGTCCCAGAGCAGGGTTGGCACCTGCGCTGAATGGAGAGGAAATTTTTCTGTTGGACGTCCGGGCAGCTTGCATTCCATTTTTTCCGCATCTGTAATTTCGACCCCGCCAATAGCATTGATGCAAATAAAGGAGTAACTGTTTTCCGCGGCATGGTAGTCAGTGCTTTCCAGTAGCACAGTATCTCTGAACCGGTCACGTACCCGCAGATAGATGCCTACCGGTGTATAAATATCCGATATCATTTTTTTGAAGGTTGTTTCGATCCTGATTTTTTTCATATTTGCAGTTCCTGAATTGTTTACAGTTCCATATATCAAAAAAAAAGCCCCGGGAATAACCGGGGCATGATATGTTTATAACATAGCGATCGCATTACGCGCCCCGAACGGAGTTTGTATGCCACCACCATGCTTTATTTTGAATCTGATTTACCATGAATTGCAAATATGGGGGATCATTTTGAAATTTCCAAATTACAGTTAAATAATTCCCTTGGTTGTCGGAAGGTCACTGCTAAGCGGATCTCTTTTCACCGCCATTCGCAGGGCTTTGGCAAAAGCTTTGAATATGGCTTCAATTTTATGATGTTCATTGTCGCCATGACATGAAATATTCAAGTTACAGCGGGCTGCGTCTGAGAAAGATTTGAAAAAATGAAAGAACATTTCTGTTGGCATGTCTCCCACTTTCTCCCGATGAAAGACGGCATTCCATACAATCCAGTTTCTACCGCCAAAATCCAGTAAAACCTGCGCATCGGCGTCGTCCATCGGTAATGCGAATCCATATCTTTCCATTCCCCTTTTGTCAGAAAGGGCTTTGGCCATGGCTTCTCCGAGCGCAATACCGGTGTCCTCAATCGTATGGTGTTCATCGATATGCAGGTCGCCATGTACATTTATTTTCAAATCCATCCTGCCATGGCGGGCAACCTGATCCAGCATATGATCAAAAAAAGCAAGCCCGGTATGGATATCCGCCTTCCCATTGCCGTCGGCATTCAGTTCTATCCGGATTTTGGTTTCACGGGTATTCCGCTCATGGATTACTTCGCGCAGTCCGGTTTTCAAAAATGAATAAACAGCTGACCAGTGAATGGTTTCAAGGGCAACTACCTGTTCAAGTTCAGAGACCGTATCCTGAATTTCTTTACCGCCCAGATGGGGATCCTGTTTTAACCATATTGCCCGACAACCGAGGTTCTTAGCCAGTTGCACATCGGTAATTCTGTCGCCAATCACAAATGATCCGCTTATATCATAATAATCATTGTTCAGATAACTTGTGAGCATACCCGTACCCGGTTTGCGCGAGGGGGAATGATCACCCGGAAATGATCTGTCAATATGAACGGCACTGAAACAAATACCCTCATTGGAAAGACTTTCCATGATAAAATCCTGGATTGGCTGGAATTTATTTTCAGGAAATGCATCCGTTCCCAAACCGTCCTGGTTGGTCACCATTACAAGTTCATAGTCCATTTCCCGGGCTATCCTGCCCATGAATTCAAATATACCCGGATAAAATTCCAGTTTTCTGAAATCGTCGATCTGGTATGTGGGGGGAGATTCTTTAATCAGGGTTCCATCCCGGTCTATAAAAAGGATTTTTTTCATTTATATATTTTCATCTTGCCGCGTTCCGTTTTTACCTCTTCCACTTTTACCATTGAGGCCTTGTTCCCAAAACTATTCCGGATATAAGTCAGCACGTCAGCAATTTCCTGATCGTTCACAGTCGGATTTGGACGCACTGAATCTTCGGACGACTTTCCATTTATTCCCTCACCTGGCGGGTGAACTCTGATCAGAATCTCAATCAATTTCTCTTTATCTCCCGTAACTCCTTTCCCGTGCAATGATGGATTGTCAACCAAAGTTCCCAAGCCGTCTGCCTGGTGACATGAAAGGCATTGCTTTGAATACACCATTTTACCGGAATCCATCGAAAGCCGGTATGGCGATCGAACGACGGCACAATGATTACCCTCGCGACTGCCCTGGGCTTTCATTATCCGGGGCACAGAAACAAGAAAAAAAATAAGCAGGAAAAAAAAAGTTCCGGTTCTACACTTCATTTTACTTATAAGTTATTCTCCAGACCGTCCCCTTCACATCGTCAGTAACGTAAAGAGAGCCATCGGGGCCCTGAGCAAGGCCACAAGGGCGATGTAATGCACCTCCGGACGCTGTATTTTTGGCCCCCCCGGAAAAACCATCTGCAAATACTTCCCATTTGCCCGAGGGCTTGCCATTTCTGAAAGGTACAAAAGCTACGTAAAAACCCTCCTGAGGTTCCGGCGCACGGTTCCAGGATCCATGAAAAGCAATAAATGCCCCGTTTCGGTATTTTTCAGGAAACTGGTTGCCGGTATAAAATAAAAGAGCGTTGGGTGCCAGATGTGCTGGAAATGCGACTGTCGGATCAATGGCATCCTCACCTGCAGTCTTTTTTCCATCACCGCCGTATTCCGGAGCCAGCATTTTCTTATGTTGAAAAGGATCATAGTAAATAAATGGCCACCCTGCATTAGAACCTTTATGTAATTCATACATGCATTCTGCGGGAAGCTCCGCGTTTTGCTTATCTGTGAACATATCGGGGAATATAGAATGCAGCTGATCGCGACCATGTTGCATAACAAATAAACTATTGGTCGCAGTGTTCCAGTCGAGTCCAACCACATTTCGCAATCCGGTTGCATACCGGGTACCGTTTGCATAGGTCTGGTTTAGTTTATCGGCCCTAAACTGCCAGATTCCCGCCGCAGAATCCAATATCGGACAAGGTTTCATACCCATCGAACCGGTTTTTCTGTCCTGTATCTGGCAGGAGTTCGAAAATGCGCCGATATTCACATAAATATTGCCGTCGTTATCAAGTGCAAAAGCTTTTGCCTCATGTTCACCGCGGGAAATCAGTCCGGTTATGATCTTTTCAGGCTGGGCCGGATTCGCTACGGTTCCATCCGGATTTAATTTGAATCGATAGACTTCCTGATCTGATGAAGCATATAACCATCCATTTTGCACTCTAATACCCGTCCCTTTGAATGAACCGAAGTCCATTTCTTCATCCGACATTCCGTCTCCATTTTTATCTTTCAGTCGAACGATCGTATTGCCATTTTTTGTGCTGGCCAGTTTTACATAAACATATCCCGTCGGAGTGACGGAGATATGACGGGCTTTCCCCAGGCCATCGGCGAATACGGTCGACGAAAATCCTGAAGGTAACGTAAGGTTTACATCCGGTTTTGGCGGATTCAGCTGACTGTTTTTCACTGTGTCTCTGCCCTCAGGACCAGCAGAATTGGCTCCATGACAAGCCACAGCAGCCAGCAGTAGAAAATAAAAAAGTCCGTTTCCAGCCTGTTTCATTGTATTGTTTTTTATGGATAATAAAAATAACGATTTACGAGAATTCAACAGACCTCAAAATTTCAAGTAGTTTTTCATTCTGATCTTTTGTTCCCACTGTGATTCGCAAACAATCCGTACATCCGGGTACTGTGCTTCGGTCCCGCACCACAATTCCTTTAGATAGCAAGGATACATACAATTGTCTGGCATCTTTTACCCGTACAAGCAAAAAATTTGCGTCACTGGGATAGACGTTCAATACGAATGATAAACGGCCCATGTTTTCTGCCAGTTCATTCCGCATGACCACGATTTCTTTGATCATTTCATTGACGCGGCTTGTTTGTTCGAGTGCAGTGCCCACAATTTCCTGTGTAGCTTGGCCAATATTGTATGGGGGTTTAATTCTGTTTAAAACATCAATAATTAAATCGTTTGCAAATGCCATACCCATCCGAAGTCCTGCCAATCCCCAGGCTTTACTCAGAGTCTGCATGACAACCAGATTAGGATATTCCGTCAATTCCCTGATAAAACTCTGCTGGCGGGAAAAATTGATATAAGCTTCATCTATCACTACAAGCCCGGCAAAATTGTTCAAGACCGTCTCAATATCCTGCCGGCGGAATGCGTTACCGGTGGGATTGTTGGGTGAACAGATCCATATGATTTTAGTCCGATCATCGACCAGGTCTTCCATTACGGCCAGATCCAGTTCAAAATGGCCTGTCAGGGAAGCCCTGCGCACTTCTACGTCATGAATATGAGCACTCACTTCATACATACCATATGTTGGAGGATGTATGATGATGTTGTCTGTACCCGGATTACAAAAAGCGCGGTAAAGAAGATCGATGCATTCATCGCTTCCGTTTCCCAGGAAGATATGCCTGGATGGAACACCCTTGATCTTAGCCAGTTGTTCTTTAATTTTCACCTGATGCGGATCCGGATAACGATTATAGGCGGGCATAACAGGAGAGCCCAGGCTGTTTTCATTGGCATCCAGAAAAATATTTGCAGACCCGCTGAATTCATCCCGGGCCGAAGAATAAGGGATAAGGCGCTTGATGTTTTCACGCAACAGAAGATTAATATCGGTCATTTCATTTAATAATTAGTGATTGATCCATCGTGTGTTAAGCATCCCGCTTTAAAAGTCTGATTTCAATAGCTGCAGCATGTGCCTGCAGTCCTTCTGCCAGGGCCATTTCAATAACTGTATCTCCTATATGTTGTAATCCTTCATGCGTAATCTGCTGAAAGCTTATCTTTTTCATGAAACTTTCTACGCTCACTCCACTATACCCTCTCGCATATCCGTTTGTGGGAAGTGTATGGTTGGTTCCGCTTGCATAATCACCTGCTGCCTCCGCTGAATAATTACCTAAAAAAACCGAACCCGCATTTCGTACCTGAGCAGCAATGAGCTCGGCATTCCGGCAGACAAGTATCAGGTGTTCCGGCGCATAAGTGTTAAGTAGATTCACGGCGGCGCCAATTTCCGGTATCAAAAATATTTTACTTCCTGCCAGAGATTTTTCCGCAATGGCTTTTCGCGGAAGTTTCTCTATTTGAATTCCCAGGGCTTGATTCACCTGCATGGCAAAATCGCGATTACCGGTTACCAGGATGACCTGACTATCCGGTCCATGTTCACACTGGGATAACAGGTCAGCCGCGACAAAATCCGCACTGGCCGTCTCATCAGCATATACCGCTAGTTCGCTGGGCCCCGCTGGCATGTCGATGGAAATACCTTCCTGTTGTACCATTTTTTTTGCCTGTGTTACCCATTGATTTCCAGGCCCGAAAATTTTATAGACAGCCGGAATCGTTTCCGTACCATATGCCATAGCTGCAATAGCCTGAACACCTCCTATAGGAAATAATTTTTGGATACCGGTAACTTTAGCTGCATATAAAATGGCGGGGTGTATGGTTCCGTCTTTTTGCGGAGGAGTGCATACAATAATCTCCGGACAACCTGCGATTTGGGCCGGGATCCCGAGCATAAGCAGCGTTGAAAACAAGGGAGCAGATCCGCCCGGAATATATAAACCCACCTTTTCTATCGCCACCTGTTTTCGCCAGCAACGGACACCGGGTTTTGTTTCCACGGGCGGCTCATCAGTAAGCTGAACCTTATGGAAAGCTGAAATATTTTTTGATGCATCGCGGATTGCTGTTTTCAGTTTTTCTCCAATCCCGTTTTCGTCTTCATCAAATTTTGCCGGTTCAATAAACTGACCTGTAAAACCCACCCCGTCGAAACGCAGTGAATAGTCGTTCACAATCTTATTACCACCATTTTTTACGCGCTGTAGTATTTCCCGCACAGGTTCATCAAGGTTAACTGAGTGATCAGATGGCCGTTTTAAAAGTTCTTTCCAGTTCCCGCTATTGGGGTTTTCGATGATGGGAATGGATGCCATTATAGGATCATTTTTTCTATGGGCACAACAAGTATTCCCTGGGCACCCGCACTTTTTAATTTTTCGATGATTTCCCAGAATTCATTTTCATTAACTACACTATGCACACTGCTCCAGCCCGGCTCCGCCAGGGGTAATACGGTCGGGCTTTTCATGCCCGGAAGCAGGGAAATAATTTCTTTCAGTTTTTCATTGGGTGCGTTGAGCAGTATATATTTCGTATGCCTGGCTTTTCGCACAGAGCGAATGCGAAATAACAATTTTTCGAGAATATCCTGTTGTGGTCCTGCGAGGCGGGGGTGACGGATCAGCACTGCTTCCGAATGCAGAATCGTTTCAACTTCTTTCAACCCGTTCATGAACAGGGTAGATCCGCTGCTCACCAGATCCACAATCGCATCAGCCAGCCCGATCCCCGGCGCAATCTCCACCGATCCGCTGATCTCGTGAATTTCTGCCTGAATATTTTTTTCATTTAGAAACTTTTCTACCAGCAGCGGATAGGTGGTGGCAATTTTTTTACCTTTCAGAGATCCGCAATCTGTATAAGGCTCGTTTCTTCCTACTGCAACGGACAACCTGCATTTCCCAAAACCCAGCTTTTCCGAAACGACAACTTTTTTATTTTTTTCCAATATCACATTTTCGCCCACGATGCCAATATCTGCCACGGCATCTTCCACATATTGGGGAATATCATCGTCGCGAAGAAAGAAAACTTCCACGGGAAAATTATCCGCCTCTGTTTTCAATTTATTAATCCCGTTTTTCAGGTCGATGCCGCAGTCTTTCAGTAATTGCAGCGAATCGTCATAAAGTCTGCCAGATTTTTGTATCGCTATCTTCAGCCTGTTGGGCATATGATGAGTTTACAGGTTTAAAAAAAAGAGTCGTTCAGATATCCATCAAAAAAAACAGGGGCTATCTTTCGATAAGCCCCTGCAATTAGATTGTTTATACAAAACATCAGCAGCCTACCGGCAGGGTAAGTAATGATGATGCTGTATGGTGAAACGGTTATTCATGTTAAGCAGAGCAAAAATAATCGTGCTGGCGCACAATCCAAAATTATTCTTATTTGGTTCCTTTAGCGTCGGCGAGAAATTTAGCCAGACCAATATCAGTCAATGGATGTTTCAACAGGCCCAGAATGGGTTCGAGCGGGCAGGTACAAACATCGGCACCGGCTTCCGCACAACGCACTATATGCAGGGAATTTCGGATCGATGCGGCCAGGATTTGTGTTTCATAACCCTGTATTGCATATATATTAGCAATTTGCTCTATCAGTTGAACCCCATCCCAGCTGCCGTCGTCGATGCGACCGATAAAAGGGGAAACGTATCTGCACCCTACTTTAGCTGCCAGAATAGCCTGGCCAGCTGAAAAAACCAATGTGCAGTTTGTTGCTATATTATGCTCTGAAAACCATTTTAAAGCCTTAACCCCTTCCTTGATCATAGGTACTTTAACCACGATATTCGGATTAATGGCCGCGAGTTTTTTCCCTTCTGCAATAATCCCGTCGAAGTCTGTTGCAATTACTTCAGCACTTACATCACCTTTGACCAGGTCTGAAATCGTTTTATAATGTTTTGCTATATTTTCTTCTCCCCGGATTCCTTCTTTCGCCATCAGGGAGGGATTGGTGGTGACCCCATCGAGGATACCCAAATCATTGGCTTCACGGATCTGGTCGAGATTCGCGGTGTCAATAAAAAATTTCATATAATCAATTTAACTATTTTAAAAAAAATGGCAAGTTACTTATATCGCACCGCTCAACCACCTGCCCTTGCTGCCTTCCGGCCCTGGGGGATTTAGCAGGAGCTGGCCGTATAAGACTTGCCATTGCAAAGATATGTTGTTTTAGGTCGAAAGCCTAAAACCCCGCAACTGTATTTATGCATTTGAAAGTCCTGAAATTATCATACAACGATCCGCAATTCCAATACCAGCCTGCGTGGTTTGCTGACAGACCGGTCTATTGTATATTATTCTGAGAATTGAGTGAATAAATTGCTACAAGCTGGTCAGCGCGGCCGCCCAGCGCCCGGTAATAAACCAGGATATCATAATTATTTTCAGTTTCGAAATGATTGCCTTCAGTAAATTCAAAAGAAGGGATTCCATGGGATTCACCGGAGTTTACCGTAACATAAGCATAGTTATATAATCCCATTTTTAAAAGAGCTGAACCTTCATAAGCTCCGCTGGCCTGATTAAATACCATATGGTTTGCCTCGTTGAGTTGGTATCCGGTGAACTCACCGAGAATGTAAAGCTCTTTTCCTTCTAACGGCAAGTTGTCGGGCGGCACAAAGACAAAACGGACCCGCCCATAGTCCGCCTGCCAGTTCGGATCGATCAGGTCAGTTGTCTGGATAAAATATTTTCCATTGTTATCCTGATAAAAATAGTAAGGCTGGCCCGAACGGTCTCTGTCGGGTTTCGCATAGATAACGTCCCCGTTTTTCAAATAGTCCACCTTTGCAATCCGGTCGCTCTGAAACCGAAAACTCTGCAGATCGATCCATCGCCACTGATTACCGCCGGGAAATACGGGTGTCTCATCGCTATTGTATTCATAGGTAGTTCCCGAATAAAAAGACGGTTTGTTCAAAATCACCGCATTGTCCCACCGGTAATTCTGCAAAACCACAACATGAATTTGCTGGAAAGGATTCGAAATGGGAAGTGCCTTGCTGTTTATGGTAAACTGGAGTTTCTGATCTGTGCTGGAAATCTGCGGATTCATGGGTGTGATTACCTGCGCGCCGATGGAAACGGCATTCTGAACAACCAGAATACGTTTGGTAAACGCAAGTTTAGAAGTGTCGTTGTTCAGGTAGACCTTGAGCAGGTAATTCCCTGATAAAGTGAGGCGGGAATTATTTTCCGGGAGTAAAATATGATAATGCGTATAGCGGATCAGCGCCAGCGAAGAAAAATGATATTCCGTTATCTGGTTCTGGGCAAAACCGCGGATATAATCGAATGTGCTGATCTGTACTGGTGTCCAGTCTGCATTACACAACTGATAGGTATAATAATAAGTTTTAACGTCACCGTCCAAATCGTCAAAAAACAGTTCCAATCGTTCACTTCCGTTCAGGGTAAGGATGGGATAAACGAGCTGATTGCCCTTTATAAATAATTTGGCGCTATAAATATTAGACATATAAATGGAATCCGGCGTCTGTGCCCGCAACCCAGTCGCAATCAAAACCAAAAGAAGGCTAAGCAGGTATTTCATAAAGTGTTTGGTATGCAATGATAGTCCAATTCGGCAAAAAACTTTTCTGGCAGCCTGATGAAGTCTATTTTTGATCCGTAAAACTGTGCTTTTGAACATTTCACGCTTTATCGCCCGTCGGGTAGCATTTAACAGCCAGCACTCCTTTTCCAGGTTTATCATCCGGCTCGCTATTGCCGCTACCGCTATCAGTGTGATGGCGATGATTCTGACCATTGCCTTTACTAAAGGGTTCCAGCATGCGATTGCCACTAAGATGTACAGTTTCTCCGGACATATCCATGTCCAGCATTTTGAACCGGAAAAATCTGCGAACGCTGAAGAAAAGCCGGTCTTTATGAATGATTCGGTTTTATTTATCTTAAAGAATGACCCGGATGTTGTGTCAGTACATGCTTTCGCTACAAAAGACGCCATTTTAAAGGGTCCGGAGAGTTTTGAGGGGCTGAAATTAAAAGGGGTGTCGGCTGAATATTCCTTTGACCGTTTACGGGATTTTCTACAATCCGGAAGATGGATCCATTTTCCCGATAGTGGTTACAGCAGCGAAATCAATCTTTCAACATATACAGCTAATCAGCTGAAACTAAAAACAGGCGATAAACTATTTACTTATTTCATTCAGCCTGATGGTTCCAAGCGGGTAAGACCCATGGTCGTTGCCGGAATTTTTAAGACAGGTATAGAATATTATGATCGCGTTAATGCTCTCGTGGATATCCGCCTTATTCAGCGTCTCAATAACTGGGGTCCTGATGAAATCGGCGGTTATGAAGTATTTATTAAAGACCATATGCTGGCAGATTCCGTCAGCAACCGCATTTTCGATAAGCTGCCACATT
>JBGPBW010000030.1:0-28816 GCA_041481385.1 Puia sp. | reverse complement strand
TCGAACCAAGACAAACAGAGTCAGAGTCTGTCGTACTACCGTTATACTATCAGGCAGTTAGCAGGAAAAAGAAATATTTTCTTTTATTTTCGGCTGCAAAGATAACTTAGATACATGGAATGATGAAGGCTAAACGGAGAATAAGAAGGGCATTTTATTAACAGGGTATCCTTTTAAAGCTCTCCATATAATACTTTATGGGTTCAAGCAATTAGAATGATTTTACCCCATTGATTATCAATTACTTACCTTTAATAATCTCTTGGAGAACTCTTTTTTAATTATTAGTTACAAAACATCAACCGGCAGGTACTAAACAATGAATGAGAAAAGTATTATTTCGGATTCAGAACTTGTAGAGGCGATTTGTGCGTCAGGTACGTTAGAGCAGGCTATTGTGCAACTCTACGAGGAACATGGAACTATAACAAGATCTTTTATTATGGGCAAGGGTGGAACAGAACAGGATGCTGAAGACATTTTCCAGGAAACAATCGTTTCTTTTATAGATACGGTACAAAAGGGAAAATTCCGACAGGAATCCGGCATCAGGACATTTCTGATTTCCATTTCTAAAAACCTCTGGTATAATGAAATTCGCAGGAGGCAACGGGCTGGAAACCGGGAAAAACTTTATGTAGCTGACTTCGAACCGGGAGATACCGTACTTGATGATGTAATAGGTAACCGGGAATTGAAACACCTGCTAAGCCAGATGCTGAACGACCTGGGTGAATCCTGTAAAAAAATTCTAGAGCTGTTTTATTACGAGAATATGTCGATGAAAGAAATTGTCTCGCATATGCATTATGAAAACGAGCAGGTGGTTAGAAATAAGAAATATAAGTGTCTGCAACAGTTAACAGAGAAAATGAAACAAGACCCGGATACTGCGAAGCAAATAAATGAATTGATATCTAAATAATATGAAACAACTGAAAAGCGAATCATTAGTTGATTACCTGGACGAAAAACTCAGTTCGGATGAAAGATCCGAGGTTGAGTACATGGTTAAGCATGATACAAATGCTGCCAGCGACCTGGCATACCTGAAACTCGCCATCGAAACTGTGCGTTTGAATGCCATTGCCAGTAAGGTAATTACAGTGTGCCAGTCTCTGAACGCCACATCCAGTGAACAGCCACCAACAAACCCTGTTACGGTCAGACACATGTTTAGAACGGGGTTACGGATCGCGGCAGTGTTTATACTTCTCTTTTGCTCCGCTGTCCTTTATAAATATATTTCTGTTTCGAACCAGTCTTTGTATAAAAACCAGTTTGTACCTTATGCGTTGAGTAATATGCGCGGAACTGAGGATCGCAATCCGGAAGCAGAAGCATTCAGGAACAAAAACTGGAATCAGGTCATTGAGCTATACAGTAACATTCAGGTTAAATCCAATAAATCAATTTTCCTTGCTGCGATGTCGGAACTGCAATTATCTCATTATGCAGAGGCAGAGGTTCTTTTTCAAAATGTTCTGAAAAACGCATCAGAAGACAATTCATTTCAGGAAGATGCAGAGTATTATAGTGCCCTGGCTTACCTGATGAACCATAATGAGGCTAAGGGCATTGGAATGCTTAACAAAATTAAATCGGATACCAACCACCGGTATTATCCCCTGGCTTCTAAAATATCAGGTATTGATTTGAAAATCATTGACTTAAAAAAATAATACCATTGGAGTGTTTTCCTGGTTACAAAAGCATATGTAATGGTTACTAATTATAAAGAAAGTCCGATAGCCAGATGAACAACCTGATCCTAACCTCAAACCGAAAAAATCCATCACACATAGAAAAATTTCAATCCTAAACTTTGAAAAACCAGCCAATAACCAATGAAAAGCCAAAACAAAGTCGACGTATCCATGAAATCACTGAGTAAGTTTAGACAACGTTTTTTAATAATCCGATAAGTCCTGTGAAAAGCGTCGACTTTTATTTTGCCTCCAAACCGCTGTACATATTAACATCACGCAGGAAATTAGAAAAACAGCCCACCAGAACAGGGGCTGTTTTTTTTTATATAAAGAAACGGGATTCCCGGTAAGAATCAGATGGGACCAGTATGCCGGGTTTCTGTCTACGGGGTTATTCCTGATAAATTCCAGTTTAGCCTTTTGCAGTGCTTCAGCTTTTGAATATCCTTCCTGCAGATATTTGTAAAACGACCAGAGTATTTCCGATGTGGGGCGATCGTCCGCTTTCCACAGCGTATTAATGGTACTGGGGCAGCCTGCATATAAAAATGCGCGGGCAAAACTCAAAACACCTTCGTTTCGCGCAAGCGCCCCTTTCCCGGTTTCACAGGCACTGATAACCATTAACCGGCAACTATCCATTCTCAATGCATAAATCTCATCAAGGTAAAGGAGATCATCCGCAATATGTACTGATTCCGGATAAAAAGCAATATAGGAGGCCGATGGATTATCGGGATTTGTCATCGCATGCGTAGCCAGGTGAACGATAGGGTATTGATTCTGGTTTTTTAAGAATATGTCCTTAGTGGCCTGCCGATCTAATAATTGTCTGCCATTCATTGAAGATGTTTCCTTATCAGAAAAAGGCAATTGATTCAACCACTCCATGCCCTCTGCCTGCAAGTCCGCACCCTTATTGGAAAAAGGTGCAAAGGAAATCAGGGAATGCATACTGCCATGCAGGTCTGAATTTCCATTTGCCACCACCATGAAACGAGCGGAAAATTCGTAACTCACCGTATGATTTTCCAGGATCAATCCTCCGTTTTCATTACAGGGCAACGATTCTATGGGCAATTGAAACAACATACCGTCCGGGACAATGATCCATGTTTTCTGATCGCCCGCCAGTTTGTTGATTGGCTTTACAAACAGCTTATATAACTCGGACTTTACATATTTGATTTGTATTTTCCTTCCTGATTCCGGCGACTGCAGAATTCGGGTCCAGTCTTGTATTAAATTGCGAATCAATTCACCACTGTCGAGCTCTGTATGACGGAGTAGATTCCTGGTCAGCACAAATATTTGAATTTTATCTGGAGTATTGCAAAAACTAATTAGCGCTTCATCGGGAGATATGGATTTCTGCAATTGGCTGATCGATGGAAAATCATCCGTATACTTAAATTGGTAAAACCGGCTATCCCCTTCCATTTCCCGCCTGAGGCTGACGAGCTGTGTTTCGTAAACAGATTTTTCGTCATTTATTTTTTGCAATGACTCGGTATTCAAACGGTCTTCAGTTCTTGAATTTAGTCGTGCTATATTGAACTTTATATTTCTTTCCCGGGCTGCCAGTTCATTTTGCCGGTCTGAGGTATGCAGAAAATTACTTTCCCGGATCTGTGCGCTCATTACTGAAGCCTTATTTTTTTCGGAGATTAAGAAGGCGCACTCCAGCCAGTGCGCATTTGGATAGAGGAGATCCAGCTTCAGGCAAACTGCCAGCGCATCCATATATAACTGGCCACTATTTTGTTTTAGCAGTAGTTTCGCATCGTCTGTTTCATAACTCTTTTCAATATAAGAAAGTAATGATATTGCAGCCGCATAAGCATCATATGCCGAATGAAGATCTTCCCGATGACCGCTCTTGCGATAGGCCATTTCCCAGGCTTTTGCTTTTTTTGAAAACACTTCGAATAAACGATAGTAAGCAAATGATCCTGTAAAATTCTCCGGATTTTCACGGATATTTCTGCTGGTAAAACTCTTGGAGAAAATCAGCAACGCCTCCTGCAGGTCCTGAAGTGCAGGCATCGGGTCCGACCGGTACATGGCGAGATCGGCAGAATAAAGCGCATTTACACCATCATCCAATAGGTTTGTCTGAAAATGCCTCTTTTCATTTTGATATTGTATCAGCCAGGAGGATGCAGAATCAACATTTCCAGACTCGAGGCTGGTTTTAGCCATTTCATTTAAAACGCCGGGTATTGAAACGATGTTTACTTTTTTGAAATACCTCAACGCCTCTTTAAACTGACGCAGTCCTGCATAAGCCCTTCCCATATTCATATACAAAGGGTCTTTCACTTTTCTATAACTCAGACAATTCCGATAAATGTCAAGTGCCTGTTCATACAAACCCAGCTTATAATAACAGGTTGCCGTATTTAACCGCAAACTGTAGGTGACCAGTGGATCGGCGTGACCATTGGTTTCAACCAGACGAAGCGACTGGGTGAAATAATTTTTACTTTGCAGGTAATTCCCATTATCGTAATACAGAACACCCAGTGAATTATATAATCGCACCCGGTCATCCACCGTATTTACATGGGTGATATTTTTTTCTGCCAGTAATAGAAAGTAAGATGACGAATCAAAATTGTTCAGTTTGTAATAAACTGCACCTGCATAAATATACATTTTGAATTTCTGACCCGAGCTCCCGGCATAATCTGCTGCTTCCAGGTAAGAGGCGATCGCTGCCGGAAAGTTGTTGTACACTTCACTCAATATCCCCACCCTGGAATGGGAGAGATATAACAGACTGTCTGAAAACCCCGATTTTTGCAAACTGTTCAGCATGGTGACTGCTTTTTTGAATGCAGTAAGGCAGATACTGTCAGTGAGTGCCGTGGCGTTGGTTAAATTATATAGCCGTTCAGCCTTTTCAAACTGTTGCCTTATGGGTCGATAAGCAGGATCTGTAGGCGGGTGCTGTTTAAAAGAAACAATAAACAGGAAAGAAAGGGGAATAAAAAAAACTTTCCCGGACATGCTGAGCCTTTTTATAGGTTCAGCTCTAACGTCCGGGAAAGCACAATATTGTCAGCTGATTAGCAGTCTAATTGTATCGTGTAATAATGATGATCGGAGGCCTGGTGGAAGGGGCTTTTGAGATCAGCAAATCAGTCAGCGCATTCAGTAATTTGTTGGTTATGCTGGCCAGCAATGATGGAGGAATATCTGACTTATGGTTGTAAAACATTAACTGCAGCTGGATCTTCTGGGGAGCAAAATTACTGTTGTCATTGAGTTTATAATAGATCGTGGTATTTACCGTTGTTCCATTGATCGGCAACAATCCAAAAAGACTATTCTTCATCGTTTTCTGTAAATCGATGAACCCTGTATTTTGATCTATTTCTATTCCCTGGTTGTGTGCATAATTGTTATAGTCAAATTGGCATCCCGGACCCTGGGTTCCCTGGCAAACAGGAGGACCATATGGATTCGCATTAAAATACGGTTTTGCAGTTGTGTCGCTCACGGCCAGTACGTAAACACTATCCATATAAGCTGCACCTGCCACAATCAGATGTGAAAGGCAGGTATCGGTGGTTCCGCTTTTTACAAATGCAACATCATACCGCTGTCCGGTTTCAGACCTTGTCAGATCGATGGCACCTGTTTTGGCGTTCATTGTCAGACCAACCGGCCAGGATAAATAAGTACCATCGACCCCCTGATTATTTATCGGGTTCACGTAGTAATCGCCGGATACAGGAGGTTGCGGATAAACAATGGAATCCCCATAATCCGGTGCAGTACTGCATTCAGGAGTGGGATTCGCCGGATAGGGAATCAATGTATCAGGAATCGTCTGGTTAATTAAAGTCGAATCGGGCAGGTGATTGGTTCCCTGGTTCTGGTTAGGTTGTTCTATTGATTTTTTACACGCAGCCGCGAGTAAGATTGTAGCCAACAGGATCATGGATCCTATGTGTAGATTTCGTTTCATGGGTAAAGGGATCAAGTGAAAACCACATACAAAATAGTAATAAAACCCTGTAAATGCAAGGGTTTTCCGCTATTATCCCTTTATCGCTGATGAGGAATTGTATTCAAAAAAAGGGAATGCAGAGAGACCTTTTTTCCCAAAACGGGAAATCAGAAATGAGGGCATTGAACTTTTTCCTTAGTGCTACCGTCAGTCTGTTTGAAAATATAAACCAATGAAATTTCCATTCCCCCGCGGGTTTGCGTGGCAATTTTAAAATTGGAAATATTTACGTCGTAAGTGAGACCCAGGTTAAAGCTGCCGTAATCCAGACCCACATATGGGATCAGGGCATCGGATACGTTATTCAAACGTGACCACGCGCCGATATATACATTCACCGGTTTGGTTTCATCTGTACTGGCGCTCAATTCCAAAGCACCGCCGAACACCAGTTCACTGGCAGTTGCCTGCCTGCTATACAGAGCACTGACATACCAGGTCTGACCGGTGCTTTCAGATGGAAAATAGCCGCCTCCATGCACGGTAAAGCGTGTTGGAACGGTAATATTGTCGACGCCAAGAAAAGATTCCTTGGGCTGGTTAAGATGATACATGGACGCTCCAAAATAAACGGCATTGGTGCCATTCAGAGACCCATTATACAATAAGCCGGCATTCATATCAAAATAACTCGTCGTCACCACCTGAAGATTTACCGGTTCCGTTGCAGATGGAAGCCAAGTTCCGTCTATCTGCAGACCATCGAGGAAATGGAGCCTGGGCCCATCAAGCGTTTTGTTGGCGTATGTGCCCTGAAACCCCACACTGATTTGATGCATGCCATCTTCATCAACAGCTTTGTGATAAGCCGTTGACAATGCAAAATAATTGCTGTTCAAAATACCGTTAGCCGTTTTATCTGTCATAGCCATGATACCGATGCCCCATCGGTCATCTTCCGGGAGCACTCCCTGCAAAATGGGCAGATCTACAGATACAGTTGAAGTGATATAGGCACGGTTAACATCTGGCCACTGGTTACGGTAATTGCCTGCCGCACGCAGGTCGCCATTAAATTTACCTGTCAATGCCGGATTTAGTGTGAGCGGTGAAGCGAAAAATTGAGAAAATGACGGGTCCTGTGCAGAAACTGCGCTGGTCAGAAATATCACCCCAATTAATATATGAAATCGCTTTTTCATAGTAACCCTTTACCTCAATAATTCAACAGTTCCTTTCAGTATAAAATTTTCACCGGTAAAACAAATCATCTCTGCAACGTATACATAAGTATCTAACGGTTGTGGTATACCGTTCAGGTTACCATCCCACCCATATTTAAAGTCATTCGGAGGGAAATTTGCTCTCGAATACAATAACTGGCCCCATCTGGAATAAACCTGGAATGATTTTACCACTTTAACTCCGCTTCCGGTCGGATAGAAGTAATCATTGTTACCGTCGGAATTCGGACTGAAAGCATTGGCCATGTATACGCCAGTCTGCAGGCACAACAGTCTCACTTTAACTGAAGTTGTTGACGTGCATCCATCAGCTGTCTTCACAGTTACCGAATATGTAATAGGAGCCAATGGTGTACTGATCGGTGTGGCGCAGTCTGTGCAATTCAGATACAATGGTGGTGTCCAGTCATAAGAAACTACATCAGCGCTGTATATGGGATCTATCGTGACGTCTGTACCCGCCAGCACCGGGTTGGGCTGAGGAATAGTAACTGACGGTAACGAATCGACGGTCACCCTGATATTGGCGGTGTCCATATAACATTTGTATTTATCTTCTCCAATAACAGAATAAACGGTTGTAAATGCCGGCTTCGCTATCACACTGTCACCGGTAGTTTTATTCAGGGTATTTCCGGGTGCCCATAAATAATTATTGGCATTTGACGCACTGAGGTAGGCCATGCCTCCGATACAAATGGTGGTGTCTGGTGATACCGGCATCGGGAATGGTCCGATGACATGCACAGAATCATACACTGTTGCGGTACATCCTACCGGAGAGGAAACCTGGAAAGTGGTTATAAAATCTCCTGGAGTACTATAGCCAAATGTTGGGAATTTGATATTCGAAGTATCTGCCGGATTACCGGTTCCAAAATCCCAATGATAAGTAAGCGGGTATAAAAGGGGCAGCGTGTCGTTCGCATAACTCACCACATAAGGTCCGTAGGATATAGATCCGATACCGCAGAGAAGAGTTGGTGTTCTCAATGAAGCATGAATGGTATCAATCAGAATCTGGTGATCTGATTTATAAGACAGCTGGCACCCCGTCGAGTCGGTCAGGATAACCGCGGGTGTAAACATTCCGGGCAGGGTATACGTATGCAAGGCAAAAGTATCGGTGGTCGTTGTCAGGCTCCCGTCTCCAAAATCCCATGTATAGGATCCGACATAACTTGCCGTAGCGCGAAGCGTATCAGGTGCAGGTGCGCAGGCCTGATATAATGGAGAATACAGTTTCGCATAAGGACCTTTTACGGTAATGGTATCATAGGATATTACGGATATACCGTTAGCGCCATATCCTGTCAGCGACACGATATAAACGCCAGGTGTATCGTATTGATGCGCCGGATTCTGCAAAAACGAATGCGTCGAGCTGTCGCCAAAATCCCATTCTAATGAGGTGGTATTTACAGGAAAGGAGGTGAAATTCACACCCATTGGCGGACAGGCCGACCCGAAAAAATAATAGGATGAATCTATAAACGGCGCGGAAATACTTTGAATCTTCAGGGGCACAACGAGGGTGTCGATACAGGTTCCGGCCATACTCGGATATGCAATCAGAGTTACCGTATCTGAACCGACGTTCGGGAAAATGTGCACGACGGAATCCGGACTGGTGGATGTGGCTCCGTCTCCGGAAAATCTCCACAAATAGGTGACCCCGGTATTCTTTATTGTCTTATTATAAAATGTTATCGGGAATCCCGGTGTAATGGTTGGTGGCTTCCATGTTAAATTGGCCTTTGCCCCGTAAATTAATACCTGGGTAACGCTCTGGTTATAAGAATTAAAACACCCATTTGTATCGGTAACAGTCAGCTTTGGATTATAAGTACCGGGGAATGCATAGGTATGCCCCACCGTGTCGTTGGTAGCTTTTGTAATTCCGTTACCATCACCAAAATCCCATTTCCAGGATATAATCGGAGCACTATTCGCGCCGGGCGTCGATGAATCACTGAAAATTACCGGTGCATGATAACAGAGCTGATCCGAGTCCCCGAATTTGGCAATGGGCCCGATCATATGAATCGGAATGTAGTTTGTGGTGTCATTACATCCGAAGAAGTCTGACTGAAGAATCGCACGGATGCTGTCCTTACCCTGCAACAAGCCATTTATATTTCCTGAGTATGTAACTTTAAATCCGTTATTGGCATTAAACGTTGTGCCGTCATCATACTGCCATTTGACAACGCGATAATAAGTTCCAATACCGGTCGCTTTGCTGTGATAATTCGTATCAAGACTCGTAATTTTTACAGGCAGCGGCGAACTCTGGCAAATAGTATCTTTTGTAGAACTCAAAACCGGTTTTTGGTTATCCAAAACATATACAGGAACCTGGCCCGTCGTCTGCCAACAGGAACCGAACAACACTTTTACTTCTGCCAGATATCTTCCTCCTTTCGGATAATGATGGTTTTTTGTCGGGATATATGCAAAATCCGTTTCGAGGGGTGAACCATCACCGAAATCCCACACGTATTGCGATCCCCCGGGCGGCGCGACAGTAAGCTTCGCGCTTAAACGATTGCTGTCACAATTATTTACGACTGTAAGGTTCGGCATCGGAGTTGTCTTAACATACCGGGTAATGGTCGTATCGTCCGGGGCGCATCCCGGACTTGATGCAACAAGTGTCATGGTATACAGTCCGGAATCAGCGTAAAGATGTGTATGGACATCATTGTTATTGATATCGGACGTTCCGTCTCCGTAAAACCACTGGAACTTTGCGGCGCTGTCGTCAAGGTTTATGAAAGTTTCCAGCTGGTTCGTTGTACAGGGAAGGGAATCATAGGCATCAAAACTCGCGTGCGGTTTCGGATATACAATAACAGTATCGGAAGGAAAAGCTCCGCCTGCGCATCCATGAATTGTTGTGAAACTCAGATTGATAATATAGGTTCCCGGCTTGGTAAACGTATGCACGGGATTCGCAAGTGTGGATGTAGTTCCGTCTCCGAAAGTCCACAGATAGGTTGCCAGTGTGTCCGCTGAAATGGCGGTAAATGTTGCCTGAACGTCTGCGCAATAAGTGGCTGAGGGAACAAGTATGGTGTCCTTATGAATGGTGGCAGTCGGTTGTGCCGTATTGATTGTCTCAGATACAGTGGATGAGCAACCGTTTGCATTGGTAATGGTGAGCGTGGGTGAAAAAAGATTATTGGAAGTATAAGTAAAAGATGGTGTCCTGATATCTGAAGTATCCCCCGGGTTACTCGTAAAATTCCAATGCCAGTTCGTTGCCCCCAAACTGGTGTCCGTAAATTGAACCGTCATCGGAGAGGAACAGCTGGCTCCCTTATTGATAATAAAAGGACTGATATTGGGCGCACTTAAAATAGTGATATTTTTCACGACGGAATCCGGGCAGGATCCAAAATTTTCAAACATCTTCACCGTAAATACGCCGGCGGTTGCATAGTTATGACCGTAGGTAAATCCGATTCCGCTTCCACCGTCTCCAAAGGACCATATGGGTGTGCCGGATGGTGCAGGCGTGCTTTTATTTATAAATAGAATGACATTCCCCTGGCAGTATGAATTGGCTGTTGTAAAATCCGCGCTGAAATTTGCCGCATTGATGAATGCGTTTTTAGTTATGGACGATGAGCAGCCATAGGTGTTGGAAACAGTAAGGCTAATGGTATAATTCCCTTTCGCAGGGAACAGATGCGATGGATTGGTCAGATTACTGGTGTCGCCCGGGCCTCCACCGAAATTCCAGGTATAAGCCAGTGAACCGGCACCGGTCGATGTATTATGAAAAATCACCGGCTGGTTCAGACTACATATCGCCGCCGAGTCGACATTAAAGGAAGGAACCAGGGCCGGATACACGGTAACCATATTCGGATTGGTCAAAGTATTCACACAACCAAAACTGTTGGTGACCGTGAGGCTTACGGAATAGGTTCCGGGGAACTGATAGTTGTTGGTAACAGTTCCTGCTGTTGTATTCTGCGAATTTCCGTCACCAAAATTCCAGACCGCTCCTGAAATGATGCCTGAACCTGCAACCAGTGAGCTGCTGAAATCAACCGACAATGGCGAACAGCCAACCGTACGTGATGCGGTAAAATTGATTGTGGGCTTTTTATATACCGTTATGGTCTTGCTTGCAGAGTCAGTTTTTGCGCCATCATGGATGACCAGCGTGACAACATAAACGCCTCCGGCAAAATAAGTGGCACCAATAGGTCCGTTTTTAACATTCGTGGTGATTCCGTTTCCATTTGCAAAATTCCAGGTGTAGGTAGCAGCGGGACTTGTACCTGTAGATGTGTTGGTAAAATTCACCGGCAACGTCGGACAACCTGAATAAACATCTGCCGTAAAATCAGCCTTCAGCTGAGCGGACGCAGTTGTTGTAACCATCAGCAATAAAATAATTGCCGACAGACAGCAGATTTTTCTTACGGAAAAAATGAACAGGGGCATCAACGGTTTTTTGGATATTGGAATCGTCCTCGAAATACATAAAGTAAACGATGGATGAATACATATATTTTAGTGTGGAGGTTATTCCCAGAGTGGGAAAATGGCCATAATCGGGAATCTCAAATTATTCCGGAAACTCAAAAAAGATAAGCGTTTGATGGTCAGTGGTCCGAAAAAACATCCAGCATTTTTCAAAAAAATAAACCCTCCCGCCGATGGCGGAAGGGTTTCGTTGCCCGACGAGGATTCGAACCTCGACAAACAGAATCAAAATCTGTCGTACTACCTTTATACTATCGGGCAGTCATGAATTGAACAGGCCGCAAAAATAAGGCTTTTTACTGTTCCAACGAATCAACGGATCCCGTCCATTTCAAATCACTTCAATGAGATAAAAATTCTTCTTGCCCTTTTGGACGAGTATATATTTTTCATGCATTAACAATTCAGGTCCAACTGGAAATTGAATATCTTCCACTTTTCTCCGGTTGATACTAATGCCGCCGTTTTGCACCATTTTCCTCGCTTCTCCCCTGCTCGGTAAAATTCCCGTTTCCGCCAGGAATCGTACCAGATCCACACCCAGCTTCAACTCACCCAGAGGATAGGTTGATTTCACAATGCCTTCGAGCGCATGCAAATCCGATTCACTCAGGTTACCCGTTGGGGATGGAGTATTGAATAATTTTTCGGTGGTCGCAAGAGCCTGTTCATATTCCTGTTTTCCATGAATGAAGACCGTGATCTCTCTGGCCAATGCTTTTTGCAATAAACGGGCTGCCGGATTTCCCCGGTGCGCATCCCGCAAGGAAATGATTTCTTCCTGATTCAGAAAAGTAAAAATCTTAATCCATTTCTCAGCATCAGCGTCTGAGGCATTCAACCAGAACTGATAAAACTGGTAGGGTGATGTTTTAAGCGGATCCAGCCAGACATTCCCTTTTTCTGTTTTACCAAATTTCCCGCCATCAGATCTGGTGAGAAGCGGACAGGTAAACGCAAATGCTTCACCACCGCATTTCCGGCGGATCAGTTCCGTTCCCGTTGTGATATTTCCCCATTGATCACTTCCTCCCATCTGTAGTCTGCAATTGCGGTTTTCATATAACCAGAAAAAATCATAGCCCTGAACCAATTGATAGGAAAACTCCGTAAAACTCATGCCCGTGGTGCCTTCAAGCCTTTTCTTCACACTGTCTTTTGCCATCATGTAATTAACAGTAATGTGTTTACCCACATCCCGAATAAAATCCAGGAAACGAATTTCCCTGAACCAATCGAAATTGTTTACCATCTCCGCAGCATTGGGAATTGCTTGACTGAAATCAAGAAATTTTTCCAGTTGTTTGCGGATGCCTTCCAGATTATTTTTTAAAGTTGATTCTTCCAGCAGATTTCGTTCTTCACTCTTGCCGCTGGGATCACCAACCATACCCGTAGCACCACCAACCAACGCAATCGGTTTATGTCCAGCCCTTTGCAAATGCACCAGCAGGAGAATCGGTACCAGGCTGCCAATATGCAGACTGTCTGCCGTTGGGTCAAAACCGATATATCCTGCGGTCATTTCTTTGGAAAGCTGTTCTTCTGTACCGGGCATGATATCCTGGAGCATGCCCCGCCATTTCAGTTCTGCGATGAGCGACATAATTGATCTGGGGAATTTTGGCAAAAGTAAGGGATATTCGCATCCTGAAAATGTCGCAATATTCTGAATAAAAACGCGTTAGACTAAGTTTATGGTATTGACTTCAGTAGTCCGGAGAACCAGAACCTGCGGCCCCTTATTCTTGTTGATGCTTTTGCTGATTTGCAATCAGTCTGTGGGCCAGTTTGCTAAATATTCTAATGAATTTTTGAATATCGGTGCTGGTGCACGTGGTATGGCTATGGGCAATGCACAAGTTGCTTCTGTGACCGACGGAACAGCTGGTTATTGGAATCCGGCGGCACTTGCAGATGTCCGGACCAGCCCGCAACTAAATCTCATGCATGCGGAATATTTCGCGGGCATAGGCAAATACGATTATGCGAGTCTTACACTTCCGCTCAAAGACAACAAGCGCACGCTGGGTCTTACCCTGCTGCGTTTTGCAGTTGATGATATTCCAAATACCGTTTTCCTTGTACAACCGGATGGAAGTATCGACTTCAGTAATATTACCACGTTTTCTTCAGCGGATTATGCCTTCCTGATTTCCATGGCCCAGCAGGTGGACTGGATAAAAGACAGGAAAATGAATTTTGGTATTAACGCCAAGATAATTCACCGCCAGGCAGGTGATTTTACAACGTCGTGGGGATTTGGCTTCGATGCAGCGGTCCAGGTGATCGGTGAACGCTGGAAAATCGGACTTGTAGCCAAAGACGTGACAACCACTTTCAATGCCTGGTCGTATAATATTAGTCAGGAATGGCGGGAAGTATTTTATGCGACTTCAAATGATATTCCTTCAAATTCGGTGGAACTAACCGCGCCACAGTTAATTCCGGGCTTCAGTTATAATTTTCCGCTCAATAAAAAACTAAGTCTGCTGGCAGAAGCAGACTTTGATATAACGTTCGACGGTAAACGAAATACGATAGTCAGTTCCAATCCGATCAGTATTGATCCAAAGATGGGATTGGAATTATCGTATAACAATGTTTTTTTTGTAAGAGGTGGGATGAACAATTTTCAGCAGACCCTGGACGACCGGGATACAACAAACCAAAAAAAGATCTGGATATACCAGCCCTCTATTGGAGCCGGATTCAGGGTTGGAGACGTTCAAATAGATTACGCATTTACTAACCTGGCCAATCAGTCTAACCCACTGTATACGCATGTATTTTCCTTAAAAGTTGATCTGGTGGACATAAAAAAGAAACCGGTTAAAAAATAAGTCTGCCCCGACAAACTAAACCGCTATGAGAAAAATTTTTACACTGTGTCTGATCCTGATTGCCGGCCTTGCTGTCGCACAGCCGTACAATAACGAATGGATCGATTACAGTAAAACTTATTATAAATTCAAAATCACAGCAAACGGTCTCTATCGGATCCCCGCTTCCGTCCTCTCCGCTGCCGGACTCTCTGCTGCCGATGCCAAAGATTTCCAATTATTCCGAAACGGACAGGAAGTGCCTCTCTATACTTCTGTAAGCAATGGTCCGCTTTCGCCTGCAGACTATATTGAATTCTGGGGTCAGATGAACGATGGAGCGGCGGACAAACAGCTTTACCGGAATCCCGCTTATCAACACACAACCAAATGGAGTTTGCAATCCGATACAGCCGTGTATTTTCTCACACTAAATCCATCCGGTTCACCCATACATTACAACTCCGTTACAAACGATACCAGTACCAACATCCTTCCGCCCGAACCCTATTTCATGTATACGACCGGTAACTGGTTCAGAAATCAGATCAACCCCGGGCAGGCCCTGGTTCTGGAACAATATATTTACTCATCATCCTACGACATGGGCGAATTCTGGAGTTCGGGCTTCGCAACACAAAATTACCCAGGGTTTACAGGTACGCCGGTATCTGATAATCAGACCAATTTGTATTTGTATAATGGAGGCCCTTCTGCAAGTCTGAAATTTGGCGCTGCGGGATGTTCTGATACCCTGCGTACCATTCAGGTGAAAGTGAATAATATTCTTTTTAAGGACACCATATTGAATAATTTTAATGATATCGTGTCCAGTTTTACAGTACCCCTTCCTTCTCTGAATACTGCGTCCACGAGCATCCAGTTTATCAATAATTCCCAGGCCATTTCCTATGCTGACCGTATCGTCGTCTCATTCTATGAATTGAATTATCCAAGGCAATTCAATTTCGGCGGACAACCTAATTTCTCTTTTCAACTACCGCCAAAAGCCAGCGGGTATTTCCTTAAAATTTCCAATTTCAATCCCGGAGGTGCAACGCCTGTATTATATGATCAGGCTACGGGTCAACGATTCGCCGCCATCATATCTGGAGGCATTCTCACCTTTGCTCTCCCGGGATCTGTCGTTGCAAGAAACATTGTGCTCGTTAGTCAGGATCCTTCAAACATACATACAGTTAATTCCCTCGCACAAAAGAACTTTGTAAATTTTACAGATCCGCTGAACCAGGGTAATTACCTCATCATAAGTAACCCGCTTTTATATACCGGTTCGCACGGAAATAATCCGGTTCAGGACTATCTGAACTATCGCACATCATCTGCTGGCGGGTCCTTTAATGCCCAACTGATGGATATTAATGAACTGATCGACCAGTTCGCATTTGGTATCACTAAACATCCTCTGGCAGTTAAGAATTTCATTAATTATGCGAGAAACAGTTTTTTTCAAAAACCCGAATATATTTTCCTGATCGGTCGGGGAATGTCTTATTCGGAATACCGCTCCCATCAATATGATCCTAATGTTGAACTACTTAACCTGGTGCCCACTTTCGGTTTTCCGGCTTCGGACCCGATGCTTGCATCCGCTGATGGTGCCGGTTCTATTAACATCATACCTATTGGCAGACTAGGGGCGATAACAGGTGTTGATGTTGAAGACTATCTTAATAAACTAAAAGATTATGAGCAGGTCCAACAAACAGCACCCAATACTTTTGCTGACAGGGGCTGGCGGAAGAACATCATGCATGTAACCGGAGCGACAGAACCTTTTCTGGAAGCAGTGCTCTGCAACTACATGGCATTTTATCAGCAGATTATTTCGGATACTCTCTTTGGTGCCAATGTGATCAGGTTCTGCAGTTCTACCATTGATCAGAATAATCAGACCTCCAGCACACAATTACCACAATTATTTAATAACGGAGTCGGGGTTCTCGACTATTTCGGCCATTCAGCAGCAACTTCCCTGGGCTTTAACCTGGATGATCCGAGTATATATAACAATCAGTCAAAATACCCCGTCGTCTATGTGAATGGATGTTATGCGGGTAACTATTTTTCTTATGATCTGGGTCGCCTGACCGGATCAAAGTCCCTTTCTGAAAATTATGTGCTGATAAAAAATAAAGGCGCTATCGCATTTGTGGCCAGTTCGCATTATGGCATTGTCAATTACCTGAATATCCTGTTGAGCGATTTGTACGATTTGATGGATCATGCAGACTACGGTAAAAGCATAGGTACAATAGAAATGGATGCAGGCAGTAAGGTCATTGGACAGTTGCCAACGGATTTTGCGGCCAGGTGTCAGACGGAACAAATGGGTATCCAGGGTGATCCGGCTATTACCATCAGTGAACAGAAATTACCGGATTACGATATCGAAGCACCATTTGTGAATATCAACCCCACATTTATTTCTGTTTCTGACAATCATTTTGATGTCGCGGCTACTTTTTATAACCTGGGGAAAGCTGTTTCAGATTCTATAACTGTACTCATAACCAGAAAATACCCGGACGGCTCATCTGCTGTCATTACGAGAAAGAGAATTCCCGGCATCCGTTTTACAGATTCAATCCGCATTCAGGTTCCGATCGTCGCGACAAGGGATAAGGGTCAAAACTATATTACGATAACCATTAATGCAGACAACGACGTTCCCGAAGTCACAACGGTAAACAATACGTTAACCACTTCAATATTTATTTATCAGGAGGAACTAAGCCCGATATATCCATATAATTATGCAATCATCAATAATCCATTCCAGAAATTGTATGCATCCACTGCCAATCCCCTGGCATCTTTGACGCAATATGTGATGGAAGTAGATACAACGGAAAATTTCAATTCCTCTTCCAAAGTGACTAAAAATATAAATTCCGTGGGAGGTGTATTCGAGGTTGATCCGGGGATTAAATACCTGGATAGTACCGTGTATTACTGGAGGACATCCATAGTACCCGCGCAAAACGGAACTTATCACTGGAATGAATTTTCATTCGTTTATATAGATTCTCTGAAAAGTACGGTTGGATTTAACCAGTCTCACTATTTCCAGCATTTGAAATCCACACCAGTCGGTATGGATCTGGAAACGGACCGCTTATGGCATTTTGGTTCGCATACCAGTAATTTCTATATCACACAGTCCATGTACCCAACCAGCGGAACACAGGATGCGAACTTTGCGGTTACAGTTGATGGTGTAACCAATATCGCCAGCGCTTGCGTGGGACACTCTCTGATTTATAATGTCTTTGACAAATCTACTTTCCTACCCTGGAAAAATGTTGATGCCCTGGGAAACAATTTATTCAGATTTGGAAGTCTAAGTGCTAATTGTCAGACGTCCCGTAATTATAATTTCGAATTTTCATACATGACTTCTGCAGGCAGAAAGCTGATGATGGACTTCATGGATTCAATTCCCATTGGAGACTATGTCATAGTGAGAAGTTTTGATTACAATTATAACAATTCATTTATTCCAGCATGGCGGGCGGATACTGCCTTATACGGAAGTAATAAGTCGCTTTATCATTACCTGTTGTCAGCCGGTTTTACTGACCTGGATTCCATCAATCAGCCAAGGGACTGGGTCCTGGTTTATAAAAAAGGAGGAAATGGCTATATACCGCAATTCAAATACAGTCAGGGAATATATGACAGGATAACCCTACAAACGGATTTGCCCTTGCCGAACCTTTCAGCAAACCTGGAATCCCCTGCATTCGGTCCGGCAAAACAATGGAAGCAGGTTCATTGGAGAGGCACCAGTCTGGAATCGCCTTCAACCGATAGTATCGGGGTACAGGTCATCGGGATGGATACTACCGGAAATCAGAATGTACTTTATACATTGAGTGCAGCTACGCAGGACTTTGATATCTCTGCAGTAAATGTTCAACAATATCCGTATCTGAAGCTGAAACTTTTTAACACCGACTCCACACACGCTACACCTTACCAGCTCAATTACTGGCGTATAAACTATGTTCCTGTCCCTGAGGGTGCACTGGCACCCAATATCTTCCTGACCGGAAAAGACAGCGTCGAACTCGGTGAACTGATTCAGTTTGGTGTTGCTTTCAAGAATATAAGTCTGGCTTCTTTCGACAGCCTCAAGATTTCATTTAAGATCACAGATAAGAATAATGTTACCCACATCATCCCCTTCAGCAAAGCAAAACCGCTGATCAGTGGTGATACAATTAAAATTGTTTATACCATCGACACCAAAAATTATCCAGGGTTAAATACAATTAATGTGGATGTGAATCCTGATAACGACCAGCCGGAGCAGTTCCACTTCAATAACTTTCTTTTCAAAACCTTTTATGTGAATGTGGATCAGACCAACCCGCTGCTGGATGTAACATTCGACAATGTGCACATCCTCAATGATGATATCGTTTCTGCCAAGCCACATATCCTGATCAAACTCAAAGACGAATCAAAGTTTTTATTGCTGAATGACACTTCCGTATTAAAAGTGCAGCTAAGATACCCTGACGGGTCCCTGCATCCCTACTATTTCAATACAGACACGCTTCGTTTCTCACCGGCAACCAGCAGTGCAGATAACACAGCCAGTGTGGAATTCAATCCGGTATTTTTAACGCAGATAAATCCGCAGGGAGATGACTATACCCTAATTGTAACTGGCTCTGATAAGAGCGGGAACAGCTCGGGAACCATCCAGTATCAGGTCACTTTCAAAATCATCACGAAGGCTATGATCTCGAATATGCTGAATTATCCAAATCCGTTCACCACATCCACTGCTTTTGTCTTTACCATTACCGGAAGTGAAGTACCTCAGAATATTAAGATCCAGATTTTAACAATAACCGGTAAGGTTGTTCGTGAAATCACAAAAGATGAGCTCGGTCCATTACATGTCGGAAGAAATATCACCGAATTTAAATGGAATGGGACAGATATGTACAACCAGCGTCTGGCAAACGGTGTTTACCTTTATCATGTTGTTACCAACCTGAATGGAAAGTCTCTGGACAAATACCAGTCACAATCCGACAATACTGACCAGTATTTTAACAAGGGGTATGGCAAAATGTACCTGATGAAATAATGATTCCATATAACATAACACGAGGCTGTCATTGTATGGCAGCCTTTTTAATTGCTTTTCTCAATTATGAAGGAAACTAAATTTCACCGGACAATAATTTCTGTGACGCTCCTTTTCTCAGTAATATGTTTTATTATTTACAGTCCTGTTCTGGGGAATGATTTTCTTTCCGACGATTACGATTCTTTGTACAGGATTTATATTCAGAAAAGAATTCTATACCGGGAAATTCTACGCCCCATGATTGACCTGAGTTTTTATTTTAACTATATGTTATCCGGGCTTTCTCCCTCGAGTTACTATTTATTCAATATTTCTGTCCATATCATCAACGCCCTGTTGATATTCAGGTTTCTGTCGGGATTCACACTGTTTTCCAAAAGAGATCAATATCTTTTCGCTTGTTTAGGCGGCTTTCTGTTTCTTATTTACCCCTTCCATAATGAGAGTGTGGTCTGGTTATCAGGAAGATTATCTTCTATGGCCTGTTTGTTTGCCATGATAAGTCTAATAATTGCAAATGAAAGGACGGGAATGAAATCAGTATTTGCCTCAGGTTTTTTTTATCTGGTTGGATTGTTATGCTATGAATCCATTATATTTCTTCCCGCCATCATTTTAATCGTTACGTGGTTAAAAGAGAAATCTTTCAAAAAGTTAATCATCCCTGGTTTTTTCTGGCTGCTAACAATAGGCTCCTATCTTCTCACGCGTTTTGTATTGTCGGGAGAAATAACCGGAATTTACGGTGATCGCTTATTTGATCATCATATAAAACAGAAAATCTTAAGTGCAGGCAAAATATTCGGGCGCCTATTTCTTCCCGGGTCAGAAAGCTCATATATATTATTATCAATTTCCCTGGTTGTCTTTCTTTTCGTGCTGCTTATTCTTACGATTATATTGACCGGCAAATTCAAAAAAGGGGACGACAAGTTAAAATATGTTGCGCTTCTCGCCTTATTACTGATTAGCCTGATTATTCCGGTAGCATTCGGTGTAAGTACAAGAACGAGTGAGGGAGACAGACTCTTGTATTTTCCATCGTGTTTCTTGTGTATGCTGATCGCAGGAGCAATCATATGGATATCTGAAAGCAAAGTATATCGGCTGATAACCATTTTATCCATTTCGGTCTATTTCATATGTTTCCTTGAAATAAATAACCATCAATGGGTGAAAGCGTCAAGGGCAGCGCGGACTATCCTGAACAGCATCCGGAACAAGGGACAGGAGAACATCGTCCTAATCAATATACCGGATGAACTGGAAGGTGCCTTTGTTTTCAGAAATGGCTTTATGAAAGCATTGAAAGTTCACAAAATGGATACAGCCGGAATCAAAATTATGAACTTCCTGAAAAGAAGCGATTATTTGAAAACGGGGGAAATAATTCATGTTCAGGTAAAGGATTCAACCATGACGATTTATCCGGATGTGCGGATTGTTAATCATATGAATGGCTTTCTTCAATTGACAAATTCCCAAAACAAATCATCCTTGGACATCCGGAAAGACCGAAATTTGATTTATTACTGGAATAAGGCGGAATTGATCAGATTGTTCTGATCCGTTTCCAGATTGTAAACGATACCGAATGTTTGAAAAAACAGAATACGTCAGGCGCGGCTATAATTTTCTGCATAATAAACTTTTCCCTCAAAGGAAACGTCTATCCTCTTTAATGCTCTATACAACAGACCTATGTGACTCAGGTTGCAAACATTGCCTGATCTGGGCAAAAAGGCCTCCCGTTTTTTTGTCACTTGACATGATTCGGCAAATAATGAAAAGCAAATGCATTCATTCTTCAACGACGATTGGATTGGAGGGAGGTGAGTTTTTACTTCATCCGGAGGCGGACGAAATCATGGACTGGTTTTCAAAACATCATCGCAACTATGACATCTTTTCAAACTGCCTGAAACCGAACCGGCTGATTGAGGCAGTTCGGAAATACAAACCACATCGTCTTTATATTTCCCTGGACGGAAACGAGGAAACTTACTTGTATATGAGGGGTAAAAACGGATACAACGATGTAATGCGTGTTATTTCAGAATTGAAAGACATCGTACCCATTTTCGTGATGTTCACATTGTCCCCATACAATGATTTTGAAGACCTTGAACATGTTGCCACCATTTGTGATGAAAACCGGGTTTTTTTAAGGGTCGGCATTTACAATAATATCCCATTCTTTGACACTATCGAAAACGCCAGGAAAGTTTTTTTTGGAGAGTCAAAGAATAAGGAATTACTAAAATTCAGTGCGGCCAAACAGCTTCAGCTGGAAACGCGAACCACCGGTGGTCCTGATGAGCGTGTTTACGATCCAAAAATGACTGAAAATTATCATTCAAAAATACCCGCTCACATAAAAAATTTCCCTGAAAATTATGATTATGTAAGCCTGTATCCGAACTGGCTCGCCGGCAATCTTCGGCTAACCTGTAATAGCATCATGGACAGCCTGATTGTTTTACCAGACGGAGTCGTACCCATTTGTCAGAATCTTAATATCAAACTTGGGAATGTGTTTGAAGAATCCCTGGACGATATTTTTAATTCAGAGGCTTCGGTAAAAACGCAACATCACTATTCAAATAATTGTAATCAATGCTGGATAAGTTATCACAGGAAATATGATATCGCTCTATATAAAAATTTTGAAAAATTCTTCGGAAGAACAGCAACCTCAAAACTGCTGGGATATTACAAGTGGGATTCAGACGGGAAATTGTATGGTCAGGCAGTGTTATAGGCAGTTTTCTTTAGTTCATCGAGTATTCTGAACACCGGTCGCAAATTAATCAGGTCATTTTTATATCCTGACTGTTTCCCATCTTCAACAATGCTGATAAAATCCACAATTTCATTATAAAACCCCTGCAAAACCAGGGTATTCAGCTCAAATGAGGGTATTATCAGGTTGTTCACTGAAAAATATTTCTTTGTTATCACCGGTTTATGAAAAACGCGCTCTAAAGGCAGGCTTAAAATACGTTTTGGTTTTAAACGACCTTCAATCTTTATCGGATATGTAACTTCTAAAAGCTCATCTGTGCACTGAATACTTAGTGAATCCTCCGGATCGCTCCAGGAGTAATGGGTCGATAACTCAATCAGGCCGGAAATCCCGTTGGAATGTTTGACATGCATTTGTGTTGTAATCGCATGATCATACTTCTGATGTGAAGAAGAAACAATGGAGAAATCCCCAAATAGGTAATTACAATAGTCAATGGCATGTATGAACAGTTCATTGAATACATTACCCTGTGGGTAGGGACCAAAGTGAAACCGATAAAGATAGGATTTTGCTTTTTCTTTGCTCTTAAAGAGATATGTATTACCGGGCCAATGCCTTCTCTGCAGTCCAACTTTTACAACGGCATCGGTGTTTGTGGAAATAATTTTTTCCAATTCAGCGCTGTCTGAGCAAGGTGGCTTCTCAATAAAGACCTTTTTCCCGGCCTGCAAAAGACTCATCAACAATTGAGCATGATCTTCCGGATTTGCAGATACAAATACACCGTTTATCTCCGGGTCATTTAAAATAATATCCAAAGAATTAATAAATGTAGATCCTGGAAAATGAACGCTGACATTTTCCATTACCGTTGAGTCTTTTGTGCAGATATATTTCAAATTGATTCCAAAATGGGTCAGGATAGGAAATAGATTTGTAAGGCTGTGCAGTCCAAAACCGACAAACGCGTATTTCTTATTCGTCTTGAACAGGATGGAATTTAAATACGCACGTTTTCTGAGTAGATTGGCTTTTCTGTACAATCGTTTAATCATTATGGCACTTTGTGGATGGGGTGAACGATATCAGAGAATTTTCTCCGGTTATTGAAAAAATACGGAAAAAGTATTGATCCTTCATAAACACCAGCCATGTTTTTGAATCCGCTGACTGGAATTTTTCCTTTGCTAGGATAAAAGAAAAGCCAATAAAAATATGCAAAAACCGCCTTTATCATTGCCTTGCTGATCCCCGATTGCTTTTTTCTAAATAAAAAATAAACGGATCCCGCACAGTCCGCGATAATCCTTACCAGCAGAATAGGAAAAGACTGGGAAAAAGCAAGATTTCTGGATAACAGAATATAATTGTTGCGGTATGTAAGAAATGTTTTTAGATGATTTTCCCAGGATAGGCTACCGCCGCCAACATGGAATACGACCGAATCAGGGCACGCAAATATTTTAAACCCCGATTTTTGGGCGCGCCAGCATAAATCTATGTCTTCCTGATGCATCCAGTAATAATCATAAAATCCTCCAATCTTATTGTAGACTTCTTTTTTTAGGAACATACAGGCGCCCGTGGCCCAAAAAATTTCTTGCACAGCATCGTATTGGCCATTATCCTTTTCAATCGTTAACAAAACCCTTCCACGGGCAAACGGATAACCGGTACGGTCAATCCAGCCACCGGCAGCACCGGCATACTCAAAAGTTTGTTTTTCAGCCAGGGAAAGTAATTTGGGCTGGCAAATTCCAATTTCGGGCCTGATTTCCATAAGCCTGATCACCGGTTCAATGAAATTTTCAGTTACTTCGATATCTGAGTTCAAAAGAATATAATAGTCCGCCCTGATGGTTGACAAAGCAAAATTATAACTCGTAGCATATCCTTTATTTTCTGCCATGCAGAGCAACCGGACTCCTGGGAATAACGATTTCATCATTGCGACTGAATCGTCGGTGGAATTGTTGTCAATCACATAAATTTCTTTTTGCTCGTAGTGTACACGCAGGACTGAGGGAAGAAACTGCTTTAAAAAATGCGATGTATTCCAATTCAAAATAATTATCGCGACAGTTGGGTAGCTGTTCATGCCTGTTTGATGACTGGATTTTGCTTGCTAAGGATTCTTTCCACATACTTACCAATCAGATCAAACTCAATATTAACCTGGGAACCCGGATAAAGATCCCGGATATTGGTGTTTGCAAACGTGTAAGGAATAATAGCCACTGAAAATGCATTATCGGAGACATCAAAGCAGGTCAGGCTGATTCCGTTTATGGCCACAGAACCCTTTTCTATGATTAAATTTCTGAAGGCAACCGGAAATTCGAAGCGAAATAGCCAGCTTCCGGCCTGGTTTTCCCGCAAAATACAGCGGGCAGTGGTATCTATATGGCCTTGCACCATATGCCCGTCCAACCGACCATTGACTTGTAAACACCTTTCCAGATTAATGCGGGAGCCCGTCCTCCATTGTGATATACAGGTCTTTGAAAGGGTTTCAGCGATAGCGGTTACCTGATAGCTTTCTCCGAAAACAGATTCCACGGTAAGGCAAACCCCGTCGTGGGAAAGGCTCTGATCGATCCGGAGGCTGGGTGCGAGGGGTGTCGAGATCAGGAAGGTTTTATTAGAACCCTGATCCGAAATAGAGATAATGAGACCCGTGGCTTCGATAATACCCGTGAACATCTTGTAAAAATCGGGATTTCCGCCCTTTTTATTACTTTATTTTAAAAAACTCCTTATCTTTGCAAACCGAAATTTATTATTAAACAGAACGTTCATGTTGATTATCGATTCAAAAGATTGCGAAAATATTGACAAGGCTTTGAAGAAGTATAAGAAGAAATTCGAGAAAGCCAAGGTCCTGATTCAGCTGCGCAGCCGCCAGTCATTTACCAAACCTTCTATTAAAAGACGTGGTGAAGTGCTGAAGGCCGTTTATAAGCAACAGCTGGCTACCGGCAAATTTGATTAATAAGTCATTTTAACATAATTAAGTGCCAGCCTTTCAGAATTCCTGAAAGGCTTTTTTAATATCTACACTTTAATTTTTACTTTTAGGAGAACCAATCTCCCGGACTTGCATATTTTCAGTCAGCCCTTTATTGACTACTTAAAATTTGAAAAAAGATATTCGGTCCATACGATACGGGCTTATACTGACGACCTTGACCAGTTTTTCTGTTATCTGGACACTACTTTCGGAGAAACCGCTGTTTCGGGGATTTCCGGTTCATTCATACGTTCCTGGCTAGCCAGCCTGAAAGAACAGAAAATCACTTCAAAATCTATAAACCGAAAGATTTCTTCCCTCAAATCCTTTTTCAAATACCAGGTCAGAACCGGGCTTCTTGAAAAGTCGCCCATGGCTGGTATCATCAGCCCGAAATCAGGCAAAAGGCTGCCGGTTTATGTGGAAGAAAAAGACATGCAGCTGCTGATCAATAAAGTAGAATTTCCCGACGACTGGGCTGGGAAAACCGACCGCCTGCTGATCAGGATATTTTATAATACGGGTTTACGACTTTCCGAGCTGGTCACATTAAAAACCAGCCAGACCGATTTGGAAGCCGCCACCCTGACGGTGCTAGGAAAAGGAAATAAGGAAAGGATGATCCCGATCAGCCGGGAGCTGGTGGGCGATATCAGGAGCTATCAGAAAGAAAAACCATCACTCCTGGAAGGAAACAGACATAATGATCAGGGAACATTGCTTGTTAACGGGTTGGGCAAACCACTTTATGTTAAATATGCCTACCTGGCAGTCCGAAAGTGGCTTTCCTGTGTTACAACACTGGATAAAAAGAGTCCACATGTACTTCGCCACAGTTTTGCAACCCATTTAATGAATCACGGCGCAGATTTGAATTCTGTAAAAGAATTACTGGGACATTCGAGCCTGGCAGCCACCCAGCTATATACGCATAACAGTATCGAAAAACTTAGGGAAGTGCATAGAAAGAATCATCCCCGGGGTTGAGAGAACCTGAGGAAAATCAGTTAATTTATAACCTTAAATATTTGGAAAAAATCATTCAAGGAGCTAATTTCAATATGCAGCCATCTCATCAAAAAGGTCCTGCAAAAAAGCTCTTGTATTTATTGTTTCAATGTTAAAAAGAGAAGCTATGAACGTAAACATCCAGACAGTGCATTTTGAAGCTGACAACAAATTAGTAGATTATGTAAACAAAAAATTGATGCGATTAGATACGTTCCACGACAGAATCGTAAAAGTTGAGGTCTTCCTCAAACTCGACAACGTGGTGCACACCATCAAGGATAAAGTAGCCGAAATCAAAGTTCACGTACCCCGACAGGATTATTTTGTAAAATGTTCTTCTAAATCTTTCGAAGAGTCCTTCGACAAAGCCATGGGGTCTCTGATCAATATGATAAAACGAAAAAAAGATAAACAGGCCGCCTGAATAAATTAAACCCCTTTACAGGGGTTTTTTTATGACCCTGTATGTAGTGGATCGAGAGTCTGAAGCATTCCCTATAAAAAACACTTCAAAATTTTTCCATTTAACAAATTCACTTACCTTTGCCTTCCCAAAAAAACAGGCGGATAAATACGTCTGTTTTAGTTCTTTGTATATCGGTCAGGTCCATATTGCTATGGAAATCATGCCTGAGTAGCTCAGTTGGTAGAGCAGCTGATTTGTAATCAGCAGGTCGCGGGTTCGATTCCCCTCTCAGGCTCAACTGACAGAACAGGCAGTTTTCAGAAATGCAGGCCTTTCAAGGCTGTCAATTGCATTACTATCGGGCAAGTAGTCAAGTGGCCAACGACAACAGACTGTAAATCTGTTCTCTCCGGAGTTCGGTGGTTCGAATCCATCCTTGCCCACCAGCCACGCTTTAAGCGTGGCAATTTGAAAGTTTGGAAATTTGAAAAATTGAAAATAAAATTTCCAATTATAAAAGTTCTTTGAGTTGAAATAAGGTTGTCAGAATGTGAAAGTGTTAATTCACTTCCATTATCGGCGATTCTGAAACTAGTAATCATGCGGCAGTAGCTCAGTTGGTAGAGCTTCTGCCTTCCAAGCAGTAGGTCGCGGGTTCGACCCTCGTCTTCCGCTCTTACTCGCCGAAGCCTTAGGCGTAGGCGAGTCTTATTAATCGCTATAGCGCCAATTATGCCGTTGTAGCTCAGTGGTAGAGCACTTCCTTGGTAAGGAAGAGGTCAAGAGTTCAATTCTCTTCAACGGCTCATTATAAACAGGGCGGTTGAATGGAAAAACAGAAAAGCAGGTTTTAGGAAAATAGAATCAATTATTTAAAAAACACAACTAAAAACCAGATACCAATGTCAAAAGAGACCTTCAAAAGGGATAAACCCCACGTTAACGTTGGAACCATTGGTCATATTGACCACGGTAAAACCACTTTGACCGCTGCCATTACAACGATTTTGTCCTCAAAGGGACTGGCAGAAGCAAAAAAATATGATGAAATCGATGCTGCTCCGGAAGAAAAAGAGCGTGGCATTACCATCAATACCGCGCACGTCGAATACCAGACGGCCAACCGTCACTATGCGCACGTGGACTGCCCGGGTCATGCTGACTATGTAAAAAATATGATTACAGGTGCGGCCCAGATGGATGGCGCTATCCTCGTGGTGGCAGCTACTGACGGCCCGATGCCCCAAACTAAAGAACACATCCTGCTCGCCCGCCAGGTAGGCGTACCGCGCATGGTGGTATTTATGAATAAAGTAGACCTGGTAGATGATCCGGAATTATTGGAATTGGTTGAAATGGAAATCCGCGAACTGCTTACATTCTATGGTTTCGATGGCGACAATACCCCCATCATTAAGGGATCTGCCACTGGCGCTCTTGCCGGTGAAGGAAAATGGGTTAAAGCTATTGATGAACTGATGGACGCTGTAGACAGCTATATTCCGCTGCCGCCCCGACCGGTTGATCAGCCCTTCCTCATGTCTGTGGAAGATGTATTCTCCATTACAGGTCGTGGAACGGTCGCTACCGGTCGTATAGAAAGAGGCCGTATTAAAGTGGGTGAAGGCATTGAAATCGTGGGATTGATGGAAGCGCCCCTCACATCTACTGTGACAGGCGTGGAAATGTTCCGCAAACTCCTGGATGCAGGTGAAGCTGGCGACAATGCGGGCTTACTGCTCCGTGGTATTGAAAAGAACCAGGTACGTCGTGGAATGGTACTATGCAAACCAGGATCCATCACACCGCATACTGAATTCAAATGTGAAGTATATGTATTGAGCAAGGAAGAAGGCGGACGCCACACTCCTTTCTTCAATAAATACCGTCCACAGTTCTATTTCCGTACTACAGACGTAACCGGAGAAGTGGAACTGCCTGCTGGAACAGAAATGGTTATGCCTGGTGATAACAGCGCATTGACTGTTAAACTGATTCAGCCCATCGCGATGGAAAAGGGTCTGAAATTTGCGATCCGTGAAGGCGGACGTACAGTGGGTGCAGGACAGGTAACTGAAATCCTGAAATAAGCCCGGTCATAGGTCTGCCTAGCAGCAGCCTTATGAAATAAATCAGATTTTATTATATTTGCAAGAACTAAAAGCTGTCTCGGTCAAGCGGGATAGCTTTTAGCTTTCTACGGGAATAGTTCAACGGTTAGAATAGAGGTCTCCAAAACCTTTGATCAGGGTTCGAATCCTTGTTCCCGTGCG
>JBGPBW010000029.1:0-29013 GCA_041481385.1 Puia sp. | reverse complement strand
GGACCTGGGTTTTGACAAAAAACAAAAGCTGATTTTCAGTTTTTATACGGATGCAGCGCAAAAGAAAATGGACGCCCTCAGCAATGACTTGCATGAATTATCGGAAGTGAAGGGTGTGGCAATGTCCAACTATTACCTGGGACAATTTGTAGAACAGGACCATGGCGTTTATCCACCTGGCGGCAATATGACTACCTCTATTGATGCCCAGAATATTGCGGTCGACGAACATTTTATAAAGGCGAACGGCATACAGATTATCTCGGGAAGGGATTTCCATCTATATGATTCCGGTAAAACGCTGATCAACGAAACCCTTTGCAGACGCCTCGGATTAAAGCCGGAAAATGCACCGGGCACCATGTTATATACAGAATATAAACCCGATCCCCTGTTCAGCATACAGGTGATTGGGGTGATGAAAGATTTCAATTACAGTTCCCTGCATAACGAGGTCAAACCACTACAGCTTGACTACTCAACCAACGTTTCGAGGTTTACCAAGATGACTGTATCGGTAAACAGCATTAACTACAAGTCGCTGCTGGCAAAAATGGAAGCCGCATGGCACAGGAATCTACCCGGTGTTCCTTTTGAATATCAGTTCCTGGATGAAGTAATGCAAAAACAATATGAGTCGGAAGAAACACTTGGGAATATCATCAACTCTTTTACCCTGATGGCGATTCTAATTTCATCACTCGGTTTATTTGGCCTGGCTTCATTTAGTGCAGAACAAAGAAGCAAGGAAATCGGCATTCGCAAAGTGCTCGGCGCGAGTGTGAGCGGGATTGTGCAACTCTTATCCAGGGATTTTGTGAAACTGGTGCTCCTGTCATTTATCATCGCAACGCCCATCGCGTGGTGGACCATGCATAAATGGCTCTCCACATTCGCCTACCGCACACCCATCAGCTGGTGGATGTTCGCACTCGCAGGCCTGATCGCGGTCTGCATTGCCATCATCACCGTGAGTTTTCAGGCAATTCGCGCGGCAGTCGCCAATCCGACAAAGAGCCTGAAGACAGAGTAGTGCAAGTATGGGAATATGAGAGTATGAGAGTCTGGGTTAAAAATTACTCTCATACTCTCATACTCTCACACTTTCCTTAGTTTTTCCACTGCAAGCCGAATGGTTTCCTCTTTCTTGGCAAAGCAAAACCTGACAACGTGATCGTCCTTGCCTGACTGATAAAATGCCGAGACGGGAATCGCAGCGACGCCATGATGGGCGACAAGATATTTAGCGAAGACGGTATCGGGTTCATCCGATATGTTCGCATATGAATAGATTTGAAAATAACTGCCATGTGTGGGCAGGGCCTTAAAGCGGGTGGCCGCCATCAGTTCTTCAAACTGATCCCGCTTTTTCTGCATGAACCCCGGCAGCGATTGATAATGCGCAGATTCTTTCAGAAAAGAGGCTAGTGCAACCTGCGTCGGCGTAAAACAACTGAATGCGTTGAATTGATGAACCTTTCTGAATTCTTTAGTCAGCCATTCCGGTGCCACGCAATAACCCAGTTTCCATCCCGTGCAATGAAAAACTTTACCAAATGAAAAACAAACAAAACTTCGCTCCAGTAAATCCGGATACCGCAGGATGGAACAATGAGGCAAATCGTCGAGTATGATGTGCTCATATACTTCATCCGATACAATGAAAATATTCGTATCGTACACCAGCTTGCGCAGTTCTTCAATATCGTCGGCATTCAGCACAGCCCCGGTCGGATTATGCGGCGAGTTCAGCAGGATCGCTTTTGTTTTCGCAGTTTTTGCCGCGCGCACTTTTTCCCAGTCGATACGGTAAGAAGGATAATCCAACGGAACGGTGATGGCCACTGCACCGTTCACAATGATATTGGGAATATAACTGTCGTATGCCGGCTCAAAAACAATCACTTCATCACCGGGCTCCAGGATGGTCGTCAGTGCGGTATATATCGCGTAGGTGCCACCGGGTGTAATGGTGATTTCGGAATCCGGTTCAACAGTATTAGCATAAAGGAATTCAATTTTATCAGCGATTGATCTGAGCAGGGGCGGATGGCCGGGCATCGGCGCGTATTGATTGTATCCGTCCTTCATGGCTTTGTTCACTAATTCCACGAGCACCGGATCCATGGGAAAATCGGGAAATCCCTGCCCCAGGTTGATCGCCTTTGCCTTCGTCGCCAACCCGCTCATCACGGTGAAGATGGTGGTGCCGACACTTGGTAGTTTGCTGTTGAAGTTCATGTTTTAGTTGGCAGTTTGCAGTTGGCAGTTGGCAGCAGTTGGTAGTTTATGTGCAGATTGAATGTATTCATGATGATGAACAAAAGTCTGCCAACCGCCAACTGTAAACAGCCAACTATAAATATTCGTCTCCTACATTTCGTCTTACTTCTGCAACATAATCTTTGATCTCCTGCTCCTTATCCCTTTTACAAATGAGGAGCACATCGGGTGTGTCGACGATGATGAAATCTTCTAAACCCTGAAGGACCATAAGCTTTTTATTTCCCGAATGTATGATGCATTTGGCGGCATCGATCACCATCACCTTCTTACCGGCAATGGCATTGCCCAGATAATCTTTTTCCAGGTTTTCATAAGCACTGTTCCAGGTACCCAGGTCGCTCCATCCAAAGGAAGCCGGAATCACATATACATTATTCGCTTTTTCCATGATGCCGAAGTCGATCGAGATCGTCGTGCAAAGCGGATAGATATGTTCGAGGGCCTTTTTCTCATCGGGCGTATTGAAAGCCTCTTTCTCGGCGACGAACACATCATACATTTCCGGCAAGTGGGCTTCAAAAGCCTTGATGATATTTTTTACCTGCCAGACGAAAATACCAGCGTTCCAGAGAAAATCGCCGCTGGCCAAAAAAGTCCTCGCCAGTTCGAGGTTCGGCTTTTCGGTAAATGTTTTCACCTTATAAACATTGTCGGTCACCGACTGTAATTCCCGCTGAATATACCCGTAACCCGTATTGGGTTTCAGCGGCGTAATGCCCAGGGTGATCAGCGCATTGTGTTTGGCCACGAAGCTCAGGGCTTCGAGGCAAACTTTTTTAAACGCAATCCGGTCCAGCACCAGGTGGTCGGCAGGCGCCACGACGAGCAGGGCCTTGGGATCTTTCTGCATCAGCTTGAAAGAAATATAAGCGATGCAGGGTGCGGTATTTTTGCGTGAAGGCTCACCGAGAATATTTTCCTTTCGGATTTTCGGAAGCTGCTTTTCCACGATGTGCACGTACTCATTGGATGTGACCACGTAGATATTCTCCGGAGGAATAAAATCTGATAATCGCTGAAACGTGCTCTGGACCAGGGTCTGACCAGTATTCAAAATATCCAGAAATTGTTTCGGATAATCCTGCCGGCTCATAGGCCAGAAGCGACTGCCAATACCACCGGCCATGATCACCGCATACTGATGTTCATTCATAAGTACATTTTAATAGTTCCCTTTGCCGTTAGTTGGCGGTTGGCAGTTGGCAGTTGGCGGACTTTTTGTAAAATCTTTAAGATTAAGTTTTTTATCTTGATCCGTTTATCATATTCTGCCAACTGCCAACTGCCAACTGCCAACTGCCAACTAAATAATACCCTCCTTTACAAGATCATGAATATGTATAAACCCCGCATATTGGGTTCCATCCATTACGGGTAACTGGCTGATATCTTTCGAGCGTAAAATTTCCAGCGCCTCCACAGCAAGTGCGTCATGTTGTATTGTAGTGGGTTTGGAACTCATGATGTCTTTAGCCTGCACGCGCGAAACATCGGCATTTTTCTCCAGCATCCTTCTCAAATCCCCATCGGTGATGATACCCAGCAATTCCTGCGCCGCACCCACAACGGCCGTAGCGCCCAGGCGTTTGGACGTCATCTCCATAATCACTTCTTTGAGTGAAGCTGAGGGAACAACAGCCGGTTTAGCATTGTGAAAATAAATATCATTTACCCTGAGGTAGAGTTTTTTCCCCAGCGTACCGCCGGGATGGAATCGCGCAAAATCTTCCGTTCCGAATCCCTTCATCTCCATCAGTGTGATGGCCAGCGCATCACCCATGACCAACTGCGCCGTAGTACTGCTGGTCGGGGCGAGGTTGTGCAGGCAGGCTTCCTCCGAAACCGTCGTATTCAAAAAGATGTCGGCTTTTTTGGCCAGCATGGAGTCTGCATTTCCCGCCATGCCGATGAGTTTGTTTTTTTCGCGCGTCAGCAGCGGCAACAATACTTTGATCTCCGGGCTCTCACCGCTTTTACTGATAATCATCAATATATCATCTTCGCCCACCATACCCAGGTCGCCATGAATGGCGTCGGCAGCATGCATGAACGCAGCGGGCGTTCCTGTTGAATTGAAAGTGGCAACAATTTTCTGCGCGATAATGGCACTTTTACCGACCCCGCTGATCACCACACGACCTGTACAGGCAGCGATGGATTCCACCGCGCTTACGAAGGCATCGTCGATATAGGATTCCATTGCGGAAATGGCCGCCGCTTCTTTTCGGATGATATTCAGACCGGTGTCCCGGATTTTTCCTTTCGTCATGGATGGGTGCAAAATTATGGCTTTCTGAAGGCCTGCCAAGCCATGAAAAGCGGAATTTTTAACATTTCCCCCCTTCTTCCGACCCTTAAAATTTTGTAGCTTCGCCAACCTCGGAAAAATAAGGCCCCGGCCGCTTCTGAATAACCTTTGCTTACCATTCCCCGGATTTTGATTAACTTAAGACAATTACACCGTGTGTAGGAAAACATTTGGATATGGCAACAACGACTAAGAAAAAACCTCAATCTAACAAGACAACGCTGTATGACGAACGTGAAGGCGCAGGACTCGTGGATCCGAAATTACTCCGCCATTTACAGAATCATTTTGGCTTTGACGGATTTAAACAGAATCAGGGTGCGATCATCAAATCGGTCCTGAGCGGAAAAGATACTTTCGTGATCATGCCGACAGGTGGCGGCAAATCCCTCTGTTACCAGTTGCCCGCAATGATGAGCGAAGGCGTGGCCATTATCGTCAGTCCCCTGATCGCCCTGATGAAAAACCAGGTGGACCTGGTACGGGGTTACAGCTCGAAGGACAATGTGGCGCATTTCCTGAATTCCACCCTCAATAAAAAACAAATCAAGGCGGTTCATGCAGATCTGCTCAGTGGTCATACCAAGATGCTCTATGTGGCACCGGAAACGCTGACCAAACAGGAAAACCTCGATTTCTTCAACGACCTGAAAATATCATTTTTCGCTGTGGACGAAGCCCATTGCATCTCCGAATGGGGGCATGACTTCCGACCTGAATACCGCCGTCTTCGCGAGATCATGGATATGGTGAATCCGAACGTACCTGTGATCGCCCTAACGGCCACGGCTACCCCAAAAGTGCAGAGCGATATCGTGAAGAATCTTTCCCTGCGCGATCCCGAAATTTTTATCTCTTCCTTCAACAGGCCCAACCTCTATTATGAGATCCAGCCGAAAGTGAAGAAGGACCAGACCATCCGTCATATCGTCAAATTCATCCTCGGTCACAAGGGAAAAAGCGGTATCATCTATACCCTGAATCGCAAGACGACGGAAGAACTTTCCGACATGCTCGTGGCCAATGGCATCAAATCTGTTGCCTATCACGCAGGGTTAGATGCCAAGCTGCGCGCTGAACGCCAGGATCTTTTTATGAATGAAGATGTTCAGGTAATCGTCGCGACCATCGCCTTCGGCATGGGTATCGACAAACCCGATATCCGCTTCGTCATACATTATAATATCCCGAAGTCCATCGAAAACTATTACCAGGAAACCGGTCGTGCGGGTCGCGACGGACTGGAAGGTATTTGCGTGCTCTACTATTCGCATAAGGACGTGCAAAAGCTGGAGCATTTTATGAAAGACAAACCCCTGAGCGAACGCGAAGTGGGCGCCCAGCTCATCAACGAAACCGTCGGTTATGCCGAGACCGGTGTCTGCCGCCGTAAAGTGCTGATGAGTTATTTCGGGGAAGAATACGATATCCCAAATTGCGGTGAATGTGATAACTGCCGTCACCCGAAAGAACGTGTTGAAGCAAAGGATAATGTGCTGAAGGCATTGAAATCGATCAAGGCCCTCGATGAACGATTTGCCACCGACTATACCGTTAATGTAATTGTGGGTAAACTCACGCCGCAGATCAAGATGTTCCGCCACGAAGGACTGGCTGAATTTGGCATCGGCAACGACGAAACCGAATACTACTGGAACTCCCTGCTCCGTCAGTTGCTGCTCGGAGATTTGCTGGTGAAGGATATTGAAGAATACGGTGTGCTGAAGTTCACCAAAAAAGGACAGGAATTCCTGAAGAAGCCCAGGTCATTCGAAATCGTATTGAACAATGCTTTTGAAGATGCCAATGCCGAAGACGATGAGGAAGCGGCAGAAGCCGTTCCGGAAGTAACCGCCAGCGACGAAAAGTTGTTCGCGATACTGATGGAACTGCGACAGAAGGAATCGAAGAAAAAAGGATTACCACCTTTTGTGCTCTTCCTGGAAAATTCGATCCAGGATATGGCGACTTATTATCCGACAACGGCGCTGGAACTCGAAAGATGCCAGGGGGTGAGCAAGGGAAAAGCGATCCGGTATGGCAAACCTTTTATTGAACTGATCGCGCAGTATGTTGAAGAAAATGATATCGAGAAACCCGACGATTTCCAGATGAAAACCGTCGCGAATAAGAGCATCAATAAAGTGTATATTATCCAGCAGATGGATAAAAAGATTCCTTTGGAAACCATCGCGAAGAATAAGGATATGCGCCTGGATGCGCTGCTGGAAAATATGGAAACGATTGCCGCCAGCGGTACCAAGCTGCACCTTGACTATGTGATCGACGAAATGCTGGATGAAAATGAGCAGGACGAAATCCTCGATTACTTCAAAGGATGCGAAACCAGCAGTTTGCAGCTCGCACAGCAGGAACTTGCCGACAGCAATTACAGCTGGGAGCAGCTCAAGCTGATGCGGATTAAGTTTCTAAACACCTATGGAATGTAGGGTTCGTCGCGTTGTCTTGATTTCGTCGGACTCAGTCTCAATTTCCAGCAAAGACACTAATCGTCGCGTTGTCTTGATTTCCAGCAAATACACACCTGCTGCGCGTTGCACACTGAATGTTTTATTCTCTGTTTTTGCGCAGCAGCTGAAAGCTGGAAATCAAGACAATCGCTCCTCTCTTAAAAAGGTTATAATCCTGTTCCAACTCAAAAGCTGAAGGCTGAAAATACAGACTGAATCCTCCTCTCTTAAGTAGGATTTTTTGCAAATCGCCGTTGAATCAGAGCATTTTTGGGATTGTCTAAATGCCAAAATTCCCCTATTTTTGCCGTCCCGCCGAAAGCGGGACGATCTTTCGGTTAAGGCCTGAAGAGCGCGGTGCGGTAGCTCAGTTGGTAGAGCAAAGGACTGAAAATCCTTGTGTCGGCGGTTCAATCCCGCCCCACACCACAGATAAGATCACAGCAATGTGGTCTTTTTTTGTGCGCGAAACCCAAGCCAGGTAAAGCTTTGTACGCTTTGTTCTGGTCTTCAGATCAACAGACTTGTCATGGTTAAAGAAATGGGGTTACTCTCTAAAAGTAGGTATTATCGATCGTATTTGACTCATCTGTTGACTCAGATTTCAGGGTTAACTCTTTGATCATGAGAAAACTCCAGTCAAATCATTAACACCTACGGATCAAGCTTAGTCAGTTCATACACCTGGTCGCCTAAAACTTCTTTTTCACATGCGTGAGAGGATGAGTCGTAGCTAAAACATCTGGTTTTGTAGATACGTAGGGTGTCCTTATTGAATCGGAAACCATACTTCTGTAGCTCCTTCATAGATTGTCCCAGTTGAACACCGTCAAAATCGTCAACATCATAGTCTATCTCGGGGAAATATACCTTAAAACTGTCAAGCCCTTTCACTGAACCATCTTCAAGAAAAACCACTTTACTCCCATTAACCGATCTATAGTGACCAGCAAAAAGAATCTCTTCTAAAATGCCCAGGTTTGCCCTCGTTGTATCTGTGTGCTTTAACCTGGAAAAAAACTGGTCTCCGATCCTGATTCGAGTGGGAGAGATAATCGTTATGGTATCCCGGTATTTCTTTGATTCCCGATCAAATAATAAGTAGTTGTCTTTGTCCTTCATAATTACCATATCTGGACCACCCTCATGAAAGCTAAAAATCATATTCGTCGCCTCCAAAGTTCTTGGGGGGATTACAATGCAGCTTTTCTCGACTTCCTGGGAAAGTCGCGGTGACCGGTTGACTTTTATTTTGTGGATATATTCTTCGTTCACCCAAATACCAGAAAAACTCAGAGCTGTGTCCAGCCGCTGCGTGTTTTGTAATTGATCACTCTTTGGAGCTTCAGGATTACCGACTCTTGAGGGTTCATTTGAACAGGAAGAAAAACACAAGGTAACGAGGAACAATAGTTGAAAGCGGTACGTCATAAACTCTAAGATAATAAATCTCTTTGCTTGGTGCAACCACGTCAACGCTGACCCAATACAGGATTGATCTCACACTGGATTTTATCTTTGATGGAGAAATTAAAGTTGTAAAAATCTGCCCACACCACAAGTCATGGGAAAGAACCATACAAATAAAGATTGCATGGTCTTTTTATTTGTCAGAGTATATTGGAGACAGTACCGGAATAATGCAACGGTTGAAGGTGTTCACCCCCTATTCCGAATAAAAAAGTATAAACTGAAAATTTATGAATTTACCCCGCCGTAAGTTCTTACAAACTACCTTCTCCATAGGCTTCGCGATAACAACAAAAAAAGGTTGGGCAGATAAGCTTCCCGCGCTGGCCATTGAGCGTCGTGACCTCTTTCCTCAGGGTGTGGCATCGGGTGACCCGACATCCAACAGTGTAATTTTATGGACGAGACGTCCGCCCGTAAATAATATCGTTGCTAAAAAATTGGTCGTTGAAATTTCAACGACCCCTGAATTCAATAAAATCCTTGCAGGTGGTACGGCACATATCAGTTCTGATACAGATTGGACTTGTCGTTTTTTGACCACAGATCTCGAAGCAAACCGTGAATATTGGTACCGTTTCATAGATGAGCATGGTTTCGCCAGCAGAATCGGTCGTACAATGACAGCACCCCGCGACAATTCGGACGCAGCTGTTCGTTTTACCTTTGTGAGTTGCCAATGCCCAAATGAAGGTGCCCTGAATGCCTACCGGAGAATGATCTTTGAAGATGAGGCTCGTTCCAGGGATCAACAACTTAATTTTGTGTTGCACCTGGGCGATTTTATTTATGAAGTCACCTGGTATGCAGAAGATAATCCAAACGGAAACCGGGGTCGTCGTATAAGAAATCTGTATAAGTTCCCGCAAGGCCGAAAGGTTAGCAATTTTCATCTGCCCGTTACGCTGGAGGATTATCGTACACTCTACCGTGCGTATCTTGAGGATCCCGATTTACAGGATGCCCGGGCCCGTTGGCCATTTGTTTGCATTTGGGATAATCACGAATTCGCCTGGGCAGGATACCAGAGTCAGTATGTGGCAGGCGGCGGTTATAACGCTCCGGCACAAAACCAGAAAGTCTTTGCCAACCAGGCCTGGTGGGAGTTCATGCCTGCCATGGTGAAACAACCCGGAAATCCCGGACTCGAACATTTCAATGCTCCGGCAGTGGTGGATACACCCATGGACAAATTCAACGAAGAAGGACTTTCAGAAGAGCCTAACAATCTGCTGGCGATTCACAGCCTGAAGATCCAGCGTGTGCTGCGCTGGGGCAAAAATGTCGATTTACTGCTAACTGATAATTGGTCATTCCGTTCTCCTGATATGTCCACTGATGACTTTAGTGTTCCGGAATATCCCAGGGTCGATCCACAAATACCTTTTGAAATAATGAATTATGGCCGTCATTATAACCATGATAATCCACCGGATACCATTCGTTTCAATGGCAAAGACATTCCCAATCCCACAAAAGATGTTCATGCCCAGACTTATCTTGGCAGCGAGCAAAGACGCTGGTTTTTAGAACAGCTCGGCGCTTCTACTGCACGCTGGAAAATATGGGGACATGGTTTTGGTACGATGGAACTGCGTAGCGATTATCAAAATTTACCCGGAGAATTAGGTAGTCAGTGGCCTAAAGATGTCGGGTATGCCGTAATGGACAATCGCTTCCTTCGTGATAAAGACATCATATTTGATTTCATACAAGATCAGAAAATCACAGGTTTTTGTGTTGTCGGGGGCGACCGTCATGCGTTTCATGCCGGCCTAGCCTCCAAAGCACTGCCGCCGAAGAAATATGAACCATTGGGCGTGGAATTCATTGTCGGATCGATATCGCAGCAGACTCTTTTCGAAGTCATGGAAATAACCATGAAGAAAAACCATCCGAAACGTGTGTTATACCTGATCGATCAACCCGATGGCAAGGTGATCCCTTCCATAAATGTTACCGCTATGCACGGGGTGAATTCGACACTAAAGTTAAAAGAGACCGGCGATATGAAGCAGGCCCGTGCCGTACGCAATCCGGACCTGGCACCCCATTTGTCGTTGGTCGACTTTGGTGGTCACGGCTATGGCCTGGTGACTGTCACGGCTGATCAACTTTCAACTGAATTTGTATGTATACCGCGGCCATTCGAACGCAGTAATATGCCTGATGGCGGCCCATTGACATATCGTGTAGTGCATCGCACACAATTATGGAAGGCAGGTGAGGCCCCGAAGCTTGAGCAGGAAGTCCTTGAAGGTGACCCGCGGTATTGCATCTGAACAATTGCTTGCGAATAATAAATGCAGCAAGAGTCAAATGCAGGCGGTCATCTCGAGCAATTCTTTTGACAATAGACTGATGCCAATACAGTTTTTAAAAATTGCATCTTACCTTAGATTTCACAAACCCCTTTTCGGGGGATAATGACGTCATATGGCAAATAATATTTACGACGCGATTGTAGTGGGGTCGGGCATCAGTGGTGGATGGGCTGCTAAAGAACTTTCTGAAAAAGGTTTGAAAACCATCATGCTGGAACGCGGAATGGACATCGTCCACATCAAAGATTACACCGAAGCAAATAAGGAAGACTGGAATTATCCGCACCGGGGTCGTCGAACCGAGGAGATGATAAAAAATTATCCTGTATTAAAAAGGGATTACCCGCTGAATGAAAGAAATCTTTCCTGGTGGGCGAACGATCAGGATTCCCCATACACAGAAATAAAACGGTTTGACTGGTTCCGGGGTTATCATGTGGGAGGACGCTCCTTACTGTGGGGCAGACAAACATACCGGCTAAGTGATTTGTATTTTGAAGAAAATGCAAGGGACGGCATCGCCGTCGACTGGCCGGTACGGTATAAGGATATCGAACCCTGGTACACTTATGTCGAAAAAATTGCAGGCGTGAGCGGCTCCGTAGAGAATTTACCGGAATTGCCCGACAGTCATTTCCTTCCCGCTATGGAAATGAATTGCGTGGAGAAAGATCTGTCAGCCCGTTTCAAAGATCACTATAAATCATCGAGAAAAATGATCATCGGCCGTTGCGGTCATGCCACGGTACCCATGGACGGAAGACAATGTATGTATCGCGATAAATGCTGGTTTGGATGTCCGTTCGGCGGCTATTTCAGCACACAATCGGTTACACTTCCTGCAGCGATGAAAACCGGAAACCTTACCCTTCGTCCCTGGAGCATTGTTACCAAAGTTTTATATGATAAGGATAAGAAAAGAGCCACCGGTGTGGAAGTGCTGGATGCACAGACGAATCAAACATACACCTACTATGCAAAAATCATTTTCCTGAATGCCTCCACTTTCAACAGCACCTGGATATTAATGAACTCAGCAACGGATATCTGGCCCGATGGACTGGGAAGTAGTAGCGGAGAGTTGGGTCACAATGTGATGGACCATCACCTGGACGTTTCTGCAGGAGGTATCGTTGAAGGGTATGAGGATAAATATTATTATGGCCGCAGGGCTAACGGAATTTATATTCCCCGCTACAGGAATTTCTTTGGCGACAAACGCGATTACTTGCGTGGTTTTGGTTATCAGGGTGGAGGCGGTCGCCTGGGCTGGGATCAAAATGCCGGATCAGAATATTCAATTGGTACGGATTTAAAAGAGAAGCTCAGTGAACCGGGACCATGGACTTTTGGAATCGGTGGCTTCGGTGAAACACTTCCCTATCATGAAAATAAAGTGACGCTGGATAAAACCAGAAAAGATAAATGGGGACTCAATGTGCTGGCCTTTGATGCGGAATTAAAAGAGAACGAAAAGAAAATGCGTAAGGATATGCTCAATGATGCCGTCGAAATGATGGAGGCCTTAGGAGTAAAACACATTCAGACGACTGATGATAATCCATACCTGGGTCGTGGCATCCATGAAATGGGCACGGCACGTATGGGCAAGGATTCCAAAACCAGTGTGCTGAATAAATGGAACCAGGTTTGGGATGCGCCGAATGTTTTTGTAACCGACGGATCTTTTATGACTTCTGCCGCCTGTCAAAATCCTTCACTTTCTTATATGGCTTTTACCGCAAGAGCTGCTGACCATGCCGTGAGTGAGCTAAAGAAGAACAACTTATAGGAGAAGTATTCAGACTGGCTATGGATATTTTAATTTTCTATTCAGATTCCATAGCTGCCATTTGTTTCATGGCGTTTGTGTCCAAAAATCCTTTTGTTTAAAATTCTATCCGCCGGCTTCGGGAATTGGAAGTTTTTTAGGTCTCAACTTCCAAAATATGATACCAGAAATCATGATGAAAAAAAGAATTATTATCCGGGGATAAGGATTACTGTGGAATATGGCATCAGTCTTCCCGACCATCACTGCCGACGCCCAATAGTATGGCAAACTTTTCTCACCTGCATTTTTCTGTAAGTATTCCAGCTTTGCTTTTTGTAAAGCCAGGTCCAGCGGTGACCCGTCAGCAAGATATTTATAAAATAGCTCAGTGATTTTATATGTAGATATATTTTCCGCCGGCCATAAATTCGAAATGCAGGAAGATATGCCAAGCGCTGCGAATCCACGGTTAAAACTAAAAACTCCTTCCCCTTGATAGAGATTTCCATTCCCTGTTTCGCAAGCTGACAAAACGATCAAACGGGTTATCGGTTTTTTTCCGGGAATGAGTTCGGACAAATACAATGCAGAATCAGCAAAATAAATGACCGGTTCTTTGTTCTCACTGCTGTCTGAAGCATGCGTATATAACTGCACGATAGAATAAGTCGGAAAATATTGAAGAAAGTTATTTCTGGATGCGCTTTCTCCGACTAAATTATTGAAACTGGTAAAATGGGACGCTATGTTTTCCAGGGAAACATCACTGCCGGGTAATATGGCCAATCGAAATGCGGGAGCATACCGAACCGGGGCCAGTCCGAAAAAATTGTTTGATTCAGTTTTTTTATCTGAATTAAAATCGTTCAGCAGGTAACGGGCAGAATATGTATAGCTCACGGCGTGATCCAAAAGAAAGTAAACAGGATTCTTTGAACTATTTTCTGTCACCAATGACTCAAATGGAAAATAACGGCCCTCAGGTGAAATAATTATTCTCCCCTGTGGCGTTGGATTATTTTGAAAGATGAGTTGATACAAGTGATGGGATACCATTTTAAATCCACTAAAATCGGAGTTCAGTAATTGAGGATTTGAGATATAAGTAATATATAATTTGGCGGATTGATCAAAATCACCTTTATTGATTTTATTGATAAATATCTGCCCGGCGGTAATCAGTATTGAATAAATTCCACTGTCGCCCGAAAATATCTCCAAAAGCGCCTGGTGATCTTTTAACAGGTTTTCCCGAACTTCCGCAGGAGTTATTATAGTCGTGTCAACATTTTGATAGTATAAGGGGTTCTTCACTTTAATCAATTGCTCCAAACGATACAATTCCTGGTTCCTGATTAACAAACTATCCCGGATAACGCCATCCTCTTTACTATTTTCAATAATACTTTTACGTTCGAGATCCAGTCGGGAAATTTTTCTCTTTATTTCGACTAACCTTGAAATATCTTCATTGCCAAGCCAATTCTGCTGGTCAAGTTGTATGTTAAGCAGCACTGCGCGACTTCTTTCAAAAAAATAAAATGCCTTGTTGGCATCTTTGTGCAGATAACAGGCCTGAATGGCATTTTCATAAAGCCGCCGGGTTTCTTTTCTCCAAAAAAGTTTAGTCTCCAGGTCAAATTGAATAATATTAACCCTGGCCAGTAATTTGTCCGCAACAGTATAAATTTTCAATGCCTCAGTAAGCGATTTTAATTGTCTGGTAGCCTCATAATTTTTTCGAAAAGCATCGCCTTTATCAATAATGAGACTTGTCAGGTAATTAATTTTTTTTAAGTTAATAAATTTATCAAGTGGACTGTTTAAGATATCCGTTTCACTAATTCCGATTTTGACCTGGTTAAGTGCCTGTTGAAAATAAAAAAAAGCAGAATCGTAAATCCCCTTTTGAACATATACATTGGCCATTCTTCCATATATATTTAAGGTTTCGACAGAATCGGCCTGATTTAAGGCTTTGTCGTTGTTTTTATATCTAAGTGCGTCCTGTAAATAAGCAAGGGCACTGTCACCTTCATGTAAATACCTGAAATATATTTCCCCGATATTATTTAAAATCTGTTTACAATTGAATTGGTAACCAACCCTCCGGTAAGTTTCAAAAGCCTTTTTAAAAAAGAAAAGGTCCTTTTCGTAATTTCCTTTTTCCTCTTCTACTCTGGCCAGTTGGGAATAAGTAAGTCCGATATATGCTGTAGCGCGGGTTCTTTTGTATTCCTCCAATTTATAGGTAAGAAGGTTCTGAGCTTCGGTAAATTTATCCAGCTCAAGCAGTGCATTGATATGCCAGCCAAAACTAATTTTTGCAATTTCCAGGGTTCTTTCTTTATAAAGTGGAACTTTTATGGTTTTAGCATACTCATCTGCGAGATCTTCGCATCGGATGGCATCGTCAATACAGAGTTTATATTCCCCGATATCAAAGAAAAATTGAAGCCTTTCACCCAATGCGCGCACACGATAAATATCTGAAACAGACTTCAATAAATCAGCGTAATATATACAACTATCAATAGCTTTTCTTTTTTCAGGGTTATTGTTCAACGCATCATAAAATTCAGACAGCCAGAAATAAGCGGCGATAAGATCTTTGACCTTCACTGAATGTTTATCCGAATTGAGCGTAATTATGTTAATGGCCATTCGGAAATATTTGACTGCGTTTAAATAATCATCCTGTTCGGAATATGCAAACCCGATGAACCTAAGGAGGAATGTTCCTGTAGAATCATTCCTGTAAGGAGTGTTATTAATTTGCTCCCTGTAGTCAAGTAATAAAGAGATTTTTTCCGGATTAGAGAGCGTTATGGAGTTTGAAATCTGAATAATGCGTTTCTGAATACTATCGGGGTTAGGGTATTGACCATATGACGCCTTTATGATGAAAATGGTGATACTTATCAGGGTAAATATTTTATTTTTCATCCGCGTCATAATAAAAAATATCAGTTGCCTTAAATTTCGGAGTTTTTGCCAGCACTATTTAAGCAGGGGAAACACACAAATATTTGTCAATTATTTTTTTTAAATCCGGCATCACGCCAATCTTGTCATGAATTTGCCCATTTGCGGAAGGAGTGCCATATTCAGTACTGCTTACAATAGCCCTCATTTGTTTTGGACCCAGGCGTGTATTAAATTTTGCTTCTGAAATACTCTGCACGGCAATGACAGCACCGGCGACAATTGCAGAGGCACTGGAAGTGCCGTTAAAATTTCCGGTATATCTATCAATGGCAGACCCTGATGACCCCGGATAGCCTCCTGCTGTGTCAACGCCCGCGCCCCATGCATAGCAATTGATCCTGCTTCCATAATTTGAATACATGATCCTGTTGTGTGGCACAGTCCGCGAAGCAGCCGAAACCAAAATAGCTCCTGAATCTTTGAAATCAGGACTCTCCGGATTAAGAATTTTTTCCTGATTCAGTGAAAACAGGTCGAGGTCGTTACCCATTCTATTAAGAAGATCTCCGTTCCCCGCGGCTTCAACTACAATAATTCCCAAAGCAGTAGCCAGGCGAATCACCTGAAAAGTGGCTTCCTGAATTTCAACAGGCCATATTTTAATACTCCCGGTTGTAAAAAATGCCTGGGCTTCTAACAAAATGACGTCGCCGAAATTTAAATAATGAATAGAAGATAATATGGCGTCCGCATCATTAAGCGATCCATCCGGTCTGTATAAGGATATGACATACCCTTTTACCTCAGGTGTAATGCCAATTCGGCCATTTTCATAATCCCTCATCATGATCACACCTAGAACTGCGGCGCCGTGATCCTGAAAATTTTTGTTGTTGACTCCCGTTAATGGAAAACTATCTACAAAATAAGCCTCATGATTTAAAATCCATCCTTGTTCTATATCAATAAATCTAACATCAGACTCTCCGTTACCACCAGGTATGAGCCAGGCATAATTTGCGTTAATACCTTCCGGGGCAGGATTTAAGTACCCCTGGGAACTCACAATTTTTTGTACAGTACTTTCTTTTGAAGGATTGCCTGCTCCGCTTTGTATATAAGCCAGTTCAACTCCTTCCAATCCCTGCAATATGCTCACTAATTCATCGGCATAAACTTCCTGAGAGCAAGAAAAGACAAAATAATTCATCAGATCAGGAGGGTGGTACAAGGCATCTGAAATCCTGGCTTTCTTAACCAGTTTAATAATATTTTCAGGAGTCAAAGAGGTAAATAATCTGCTTATTTGGATCTGTGGATACCATTCAAAAAAATTCCTCCATAGTAAGGAATCTTTTAGCGAAAAAAAATCAATGATTTCACTAGCTCTACGATGGGGTATCTTAACATCGTCCCGGAATTTCACCACAATCCTTAGAAGAACAGTTTTCACATTTTGCTTATCCCTTTCTTTCATTGATATTCATTGTTTAGACTTATCGATTCAACAAAATAGAGTGGGGCTAATCAGGATATCCGAAAATATTTCCCTAAGGGTAGTTTCAGGTACTATTTAAAATACTTCCTCATATCAATCCCCTGGATTTAAGGAGATTGATATGAAGATTCAACCTATGACTATCACAACTCACTAATTCTTGGGAGGAGGCGGACATGGAGGAAGTTGAGGGGGATCCACTCCAGCCGTAGGAGGACCCGGTATAGGATCCCTTTTTAATGGTACAGTTCCAGATCCACCGTTACCACCGGATCCAGGAGATTCCATCTTATTCTTTGGTCTATCCTGTTTATCCCAACTCCCATACCAGGGCTTTAAAAAAACTGTCAAATTAAATCCACGTTTTAATTTCTTCCACTCAAAATAAACAGTATGTTCCTCACCAGTTCCTCCATCATATTGTTCATAATAGTATAGAAAACCTTTAGCAAAATTTTCAAATTGGTGTTTGTATTCTTTCTCAATAAAGGTTTTCTTCACCCATGTCCCCCATTTCGGGCCTTTAAATAACCTTTGATCTGATCCTTCAGACTTTGCCAGGGCCTGCTGAAATCCATTTTTAGGATTGAAAGGCAATTCCTCATAAAATTTATTAATTCCAATTTTTTTTTCTTTCCCGGAAATTGTCTTTTTAATCCTCGCAAATTGTGCTTTTGTTTTTGCTGTTCTCATGATTGAAGTTTTAGAGGTGAAATAGTAGATAATAAATTCATTGACCGACTTTCCTTCTTTTTAGAAATTAAGATCGATTTTCAAAGCTTATTTTTACTGTCCTTGTTACAGAATAATTTCGAAATATCCGGGGTGAGGATGTGACTTGATTCCCAGGGTGAGATATTATTTTGCAGAGTGCTGTAAGGTTCTTTAATTAGTCGTATTTCTGTAATTTAAGGTAAACAATACTTATAAAATATATTAACCTCAGTTTAATTACTCAGATATTTCCTTGATTCCTAATATGTTCGTGGGTGAAAGATAAATTCCGAAGAGCATGCTTCATAGTACACTCCAGGGGACACGTCACTTTATTTTATTGTTTTTCGTTGCATCCTATTGTTCAATCAGGTTGTTGAATAGTTATGCAACTAAATGCAGATCATTATTAATACAAACAATTGATAGTAAATGAGTTAGTCCACCCCACACCACAAATTAAACCTCAACCTTTGTTGGGGTTTTTTCATTGAAGCCCGGTACTAGTCTGGATTTCAACACTCGTAACTGATCTTTAGGTCGTCAGATTCGTCTCCGTGGTGAAGGCGGTTATCTGATTATGAGCGACGGCTCAACTATAAATGTATCCAAAAGCCGAAAAGAACCATTGCTGAGAAAGATCAAGCCCGACAAAGAATAAGTTTCTCTTTTCACCCAGTCAATCCCCCCAACTACTTTTCAACCTTACCAACCACTCAGCGGAGCTGGTCATAACCTTCCATTCCATCTAGATTTGTTTTGTAACCCTGATCAATTCAAAATTATCCCCATCAATAAAAAACAATCAAAATGATAACAAAACACAAAACCTCAACGTTTGCTTGCGCACTCATTATTTTATTTACAGCCTTAGGTTTCTCTTCTTGTCAAAAAGAAGCAATTTCTTCTCAAAAAGAAGCAAATTCTTTAACGAGTAATGCCGCTACATCATCAAATGCAGCAATTACTTCTACAATTATCACAAAAATTCCAATTGTATTTACTGGCTTTTTTTCTTGTGCAAATGATGGCAATGGTGAAAATGTAGTTGAAACCGGAATAGGTTTCTTTGACACGCATATAACTATTAATCAAAACAATTTCATTATGAACCTTCATTGGCATAGCACCGCCGAAACCGGAATAGGTGAAATAACAGGTGATAGTTACGTGGCGAGATTTGTAGAAAATTCCACTACAGAACAAGGGTCATTTACAAACGGCCAATACAAAACATCTTTCCTATTAATCGCAAGCTCTATTGGTAAAGGAACTGTGCCTAACCTGCGTTATGGTATACGGGTAAACATTATTTTGAATGCCAATGGTACAATGACTGTATCTAATGATGTTGAATATACGACGTGTGAATAAATCTCGTCAGTTATCCATAGACTTTAGGGTGGAAGAAGTGCAAGCTCAGAATAGTTACTTGACGGGAGTCATGTTTTACAGTCCACTCGAAAAGAAAGGGTAGATATCTTACGCGTGCCTTCTTTGGGTCTGGTAATTTGCTAACTTTAGGTACACCCCTTAAACCAACGACCATGCGATACCTGTCGACCGGAGCACCCGGAGTATATGCCCCTATTTTCTCTATTGTTCATGTCATTGTCCTTCTCATTTTTCTCGTTCTGCTAAATATGGGAATCGCCGGGGTGCTCAACAAGCCCGTGTTTCACCTCTTTGAGTGGTTCAACCACATATCGCTCTTCTGGAAAATTGTGCTTCTATTTCCCGGAGGATGCATTGTAGTTGAAATGGTAATGCGACTTCGCTCGTTGACGAAAACCACTATCATAGTGAATAACTTCAAAAGAAAAGCCCGCCTATGACTACGCGGCAGAATCATAGTTCGGAATCAAATGCTGCCAAAAGAGGAGTACATATCCTGATTATGCTTCTGCCTTTATTTTTTGGGCAGATCAGTTTCGCGCAAACCATAAAAGGCATTATCACCGGGATTAATCATGAACCACTTTTTGGTGCATCTGTTTCAGTTGAAAGAACCAATACTGGAACCACTACAGACACCAGCGGATATTTCAGCATTAAGGCAAAAAAAGGAGACATCCTGAGTATATCTTATACCGGGTATAAAACCAAACAAATCAAACTGGCAGATCAAATTTTTGTAGCGGTTTCTTTATCGGCATCCATCAATCTCGATGAAATTATAGTAACAGGCTATTCCTCACAAAAGGTGAAAGAAATCACCGGTTCCATTGCTTCAGTAAAACCAAAAGATCTTGTCGCTGTTCCCGCAGGACAGGTAGAGCCAATGCTGCAGGGAAGGGTAGCAGGATTGACAGTAATCAATTCAGGAGAACCAGGAGCACCCAGCCTGGTTTACCTGCATGGTATAGCAAATTTTGGAGATGTAAGACCTCTTTATATCATTGATGGTGTACAAGGAGATATTGATAATATTAATCCGTACGATATTGAGTCTATACAGGTATTGAAAGATGCGGCTGCCTATTCTATTTATGGCGTTCGGGGTGCCAATGGTGTAATTGTATTCACAACTAAAAAGGGCAAAAGCGGCAAAGCAAAACTCAGCTATGAATTCTATGCCGGTCGCCAGGAGCCGTTAAGTAAAGGACCTGATTTGCTGAATCCACAGGAACAGGCAGACCTTGAGTGGATTGCTTTTAAAAACTCCGGACAGGCACCCCATGATCCTCTTTATGGCAACGGGCCATCACCGATTTTACCTGATTATCTCTTCGCAGGTCCTTATGTGGGTCTTAAGAGCGGCGATGCCAGAGCGAATCTATCCTTATACAATATTGATTCTCTACAGGGCCCCATTTACCCGATCGTAGCTTTTAATAAGCCAGGTACGGACTGGTTTCATGAATTAATGAAACCGGCATTGAGCCAAAATCATACGCTGACTGTTTCCGGGGGAGCCGATAAAAATCATTACTTGTTATCCTTTGGGTATCTTAATCAGCAGGCAACTTACCTGAATGACTATTTAAAAAGATTCACTATGAGGGTGAATACGGAATATACGGTAATGAATACGATAAGAATAGGTGAGAACCTTCAGCTAAGTTATAGCCAAAATCCACGCATCCGCGACACCTATATTGACGAGGCTTTTATGACCTTACCCTACCTGCCGGTATATGATATGGAAGGAAATTCCAGCGGTTGGGGCCCCGCCAATCCCAATGGAGGGTATTATGCTCCTGGTCCTGCAACTAATCCGGTTACAGCAAGGCTTTTGAAGAAAGATGAAGACCAGGAGTATAACTGGAAGTTATTTGGAAACGCTTATGGCGAGTTTGATTTTCTAAAGAACTTTACATTCCGGACAAGTTTTGGTGGTTTAGTGAATTACTATTTAGCGCAAAGTTTCGATTATGGGTCTTACGAGCCCCCACCTCCAGTCGCTTATGGCTTTGATAATAAGTTTGGTGAACTGACCGGTTATACAACCAACTGGACCTGGACAAATACACTGAATTATACAGGAACATTCGGGAAAAACAACCATCTTCAATTGCTGGTGGGAACAGAGGAGAAGAGTAATTATAACCACCTGCTGGTTGCGACCAAGATTGGGTATGCCACTAATGACCCGAACTATCGTTTTCTCAGCACAGGCAGACCAGCGAACCAAACCAACACAAGCGATGGGTCAGTTTCTTATTTGAATTCATTTTTCAGCATGGCAGAATATGCCTATAAAGAAAAATATTTTCTTACCGGGACGGTCAGAAGAGATGGTTCATCTGTTTTCGGGCCGGAAAGCAGGTATGGCTGGTTTCCTGCGGTTGGTACTGCGTGGAGGATGACAGAAGAGAATTTTTTAAAAGGATCAAACTGGCTGACAGATCTTAAACTTAGAGCAAGCTGGGGGAAAACCGGTTTTGATGGCAATACCGATCCCAATAATCAGTACACGCTGTATGGCGGTGGCCCCGGGGGTTCTTATTATGATATTTATGGAAACAGCGTTGGCAACATTCAGCAGGGATTCAGACCTGTTCGTTTTGGCAATGCCAAAACAAGCTGGCAGGAGGATGTGGTTATAAATGTCGGGTTAGATGCTGTTCTCTGGAATGGAAAACTGAGTATAACCGCGGATTGGTACAATAAAAAATCAACAGGGTTGTTATTCCCGGTTTCCTTGCCTGCATTACTTGGCGAAGCAATACCCCCTAATGTGAATGTGGGTGATATAAAAAATACGGGTATTGATATTAAGTTAGATTCAAAAGGAAATTTTTCAAAAAACTGGAACTGGGATCTGTCGGTTACCTTTTCGCATTATAACAATAAAATACTGAAGCTAAACGACATCCCGTATTTTGATGACGGTATTATAAGAAATGAGGTCGGCTATCCCATCGGTTCGTTTTACGGTTATAAAATAATCGGGCTCTTTCAGACTCACGCAGATGTAGCCAAATCTCCTAAGCAGGAAGCGGCTCAAATCGGCAGGTTCAAATACCTCGATGCAAATCGCGATGGGATAATATCTGATGCAGATCGTATTCATTTCGGAAACCCTAACCCTGACTTTACATTGGGTCTGAATATTGGAATCAACTTTAAGAATTTTGATTTTTCTACTTTCTTTTACGGATCTTATGGTAATGATGTATTCAATAGTTACAAGGGAACAGATATATTTACTAGCGGTGCCTCCCGAAATAGTAAAACTGCTCTTTATGATTCATGGTCGCGGGCAAATCCCAATGCCAAAGCACCAAAACCGGAATATGAGGTAAACTTCAGTAATGGCGGGGTACCCAATAGTTATTCATTTGAAAATGGCTCTTATTTCAGGAATAAGACGATGATCCTTGGCTTTAGTTTTCCAACGAACAGGATACAGAAAATTAAAATGGAAAGGTTAAGAGTGTATATCCAGGCTGTTAATCTCTTTACCATAACCAATTATTCAGGACTTGACCCTGAACTTGCGCCCCCATCCGGTTCACCCCATTATGCAAATTATCCCAATAACCAAAAACAATGGCTGGTTGGGGTTAACATAGGGTTTTAATTAAAATTGCTAAGTCGAACACATGAAATACAAAATAATATTTTTGAATGTTTTTACCGCAGGAGTAATCTTGTTCTCCTGTAATAAAAACAAGCTTAACCAGCCCGCACTGGGATTATTAGATGATGCTGCTCTTGCTAATAAGAATGGCGTAGAAGGGTTATTGATCGGGGCATATGCATTATTAGATGGTGTAAGTTCGGATGACCGGGGTAGTGTTGGTAGCTATTATTCGGGGGCGTCCAATTGGATCTATGGAAGCCTTTGCGGCAGCGAAGCTTACAAAGGCTCGGATATAAATGATCAGCCTGCGATTACTGAAATTGAAACTTTTAATGCCACTGCAGCCACGAGTGGTCCCCTTGACGATAAATGGAAGGCTTTGTATGCCGGTATCGCGAGAGCGAATGCGGTATTACGGGTTATGCGACTGGCTAAAGATATGACCTCTGCCGATACTACAGAAGTGAGAGCAGAAGCTGTTTTTCTTCGGGCCTGGTATCATTTCGAGGCTGTTAAGATATGGAACAAAGTGCCTTTTGTGGATGAAACCGTTACGTATGATGCGGGAAATTATTATTTAAATAATGATTCATTGATATGGCCTGCTATTGACAATGATCTTATGTATGCAACAAAGAATCTGCCAGCCACTCAGACCGCAGTGGGAAGGGCGAATAAATGGGCAGCGGAAGCTTACCTGGCAAAAGCCTATATGTTTGAACACCGGTATGCAGATGCCAAACCGCTATTAGAAGATTTAATCGGAAAGGGTGTCACTTCCGGTGGTTTGAATTATGCCCTGGGAAACTATGCTGATAATTTTAATGCGGAATTCAAGAATAAGAACGAAGCCGTTTTTTCCGTACAGATGTCGGTAAATGATGGTGCACAAGGATGGAATGGTAATATAGGAGATATACTAAACTATCCTTATGGGGGCGGCCCCAATGGTTGCTGTGGTTTTTTTCAACCTTCGCAATGGCTGGTCAACCATTTTAAAACGGATCCTGTTACCGGCTTGCCGGACCCGGACCATTTTAATGATGTAAATGTAAAAAACGATGAAGGGATAGAATCTACGGATCAATTTATGCCTGACACAAGAACGCTTGATCCCCGCCTCGATTGGTCTGTAGGCCGAAGAGGCGTTCCTTATCTGGATTGGGGACCACATCCCGGTAAGGTATGGATACGTGATCAGCCTTTCGGAGGGCCCTATGCCTCAATAAAAAATATTTTTTATCAATCGCAGATTGGTCATTTTAACGAGAGCTTTTGGGGGACAACATACGGAGCCACAGCCAATAACGTAAATCTGATCCGCTATTCAGATATTTTACTTTGGGCTGCTGAAGTGGAAGTAGAAATTGGCGATTTGAATAAAGCGAAGGATTATGTAAATAGGGTAAGAGCAAGGGCTGCGGATTCTTCGGGTTGGGTGAAAAATGATTACAATATTCCTTTTGCAAAAAAAGTAACCAATAACCCCGCAGAATTTGCTGCGATCGATGATCCCTCTTTCAAAGATATACGACAGCTGCAATGGGTAGTAAGAAAAGATCTGAACCAGACATGGTTGGCCTTGATCGTAAATCCGGATGGAACAAAAGTCTGGAACGCTTATTCCGTTCCACATTACAAAATTGGATTGTATAACAATGGCTGGACAGACAGGGAATTTGCCCGTAAGGCAGTAAGGTATGAAAGAGTACTGGAACTGGCCATGGAGGGTCATCGCTTCTTCGATTTGGTAAGATGGGGAATAGCAGATCAGGAAATTAATGGGTATCTGCAAAACGAGCAAAAGTCAAGAAACTATTTGAATGGTTCCGTATTTATAAAAGGCAAAAACGAATACTTCCCCATTCCACAGTCCCAAATTGATTTGAGTGTTGATGCACATCGCGTACAACATTTGCATCAAAATCCGGGATATTAAATAATCGCCTTTCAGTAACAAGCAAATGAAATTTTCAAAAAAAATATTACTCTTCATCACCTGTTGTTTTGCAGTCGCTATTTCTGTTGCCCAACAAATTAAAAGTTTAAGCGCCCTGGATAGTTATCGTGCCATTCATTGGGCTGTGGAAGATGGATTGCCTGTTGGCTCTAGCTATACTATGTTTAAAGATGCAAGGGGATTTCTATGGGTTGGCGGAGGAGGATCCTTCGCCAGCGGACTCTGCCGCTTTGATGGAGCGATTTTTAAAAGATACGGGCCTGGCCAGGAGAAAAGAGGAGCCATAAGTTCAGATGACATCTATACATTTAAGGAAGACAGCCTGCATAATATCTGGATGGGAACAAGCAAGGGCGTATCGAGATATGACATGAAGGCTGATACTTTTACAAATTTTTCTCCCTTTATTGATTCTGCTTTTCCCAAATCATCACCGAAGATTGCACGCAGCAGTTTTGTTTCCGGTGTTGCTCCTTTTTGGGCCACAAAAGATGAAATGTATTGCATGGAACCCGGTGGTGCAATTACAGCAATTAATATACATACACTTAAAAGAGAAAAAATACTGCAACTATCAAGGATGCCAGGCCCGGGAATTGAATGGAACGCAAACAAGTCTTTTTTTGATAAAAGCTCAAAGAGTTTTTGGTTTCTCTACTATAATGAAGAAGGCGGCCGCAAGCTGGAGCAAATTTTCCTGGATGGAAGGATACAATTCTATACATGGCCTTGTTATGAAGGTAAAACCCACCATGGGCATCATGGGCATAATGCCGAAGACATGTGTTATGATCCCAATCGAAATTCGGTCTGGATCAACAGCGGAGAAGGATTGCTTGAATTTTCTTTGACGAATAAACAGTTTCGTAAAATTGAAGCATGGAGTAAATTGACCAAACAAAAAAGTTACGATCGCGGTGTGGGAGTTGATATAGACAGGCAGGGGCGGATATGGTTTTCAACATGGTCTGAAGGGATATATATTTATGATCCGGAAACAGAACAAATAAAACCAGTTTTTTCAGATCATGATATACAACGGAAAACAGGTGAATTTAACCTTCATATTTATTGTGACCGGGATGGTATTGTATGGACTTCTGATTGGGGAGGAAATGGAATCTATGCGTTGTTGCCTTTTAATCCACCTGTTAAGAGGTATGCTGCAAACCCGTCTACGAAAAATACACTAAGCAGTGATATAATTTCTACGATCGTTCCCGGTCCGCAGGGTAAATTGTGGCTTGGCACTGCGGATGGTTTAAACATTTTTGATCCGGTTACAGAAACATTTGAAGTGTTGAGGGAGAAAGATTTGCCGGGTATCAAAGGAACTTCTATCCTGCCCCTTTATATAGATACCATACAGCAAAAAGCCTGGCTCAATGCAGGGTCAGGCGAAACATATCAGCGGTATTTAGGTATGAGCATGTATGAAATGGATATCAAAACCCGGAAATGCAGCCGCATCGTATTTATGGATGGATCAAAACGAATTGATACATTTTCGGTTGCGCCTGGCTGGGAAAGGCCGTATAAAAATGGTATTATTTTTTGCGACGAGCTCCATGGCGTTTTTGAACTTAAAGAGGGCAGTCTGGTTGCAAACCTGTTAATTCACTTAGTACCGGGAGGAGCGGGTTTTGGCAATATTCTCCTGGCAGAAGATCGTTACCTGTTTTTGGAACATGGAAGTACGCCACCCAATTTCGCTTTTGAAAATAAAAATGGAAAGTGGACAAAAGTCCCAAACCTGCTCGATGATCTGGGTTGGTATTCCGCACTCTACAATAAAAAGAATCAGACATATTGGGTGGGTGAGATAAATCGCCTGGTAAATTACAACAAAGAATTCCGGGTAATTAAGGCATATAGCCCGGAAGACGGGTTTAATTCATCAATACTGAATATGCAGTTTGATAACTACGGCAACCTGTGGTTTGCCAACAATTCACAACAGATTGGCAGGCTTGATACGGCTACTGGCAGAATCTCAATCTTATCAGAAACAGATGGCTATCAAAAAATGAATTTCATCTGGATGCCGCCCATTACGAAGGATGTGCGGGGTGATCTGTATATTGGAGTAGGTGCGTTGAATACAGGACCCGGTGATTCGAATCGGGGACTGGACCGCGTTTTCCCGGAAAGATTTTCATTGGCTAGTTCAACCGTTTATTTCAACACTCTTTTTATTAATCAAAAACCATTTTTACTTTTCACACAGGTAAATGAGCTCGGGGAATTATCACTAAAGTATAATCAGAATACGATCAGCATTGAAGCTGGTATTATTGATTATTATTCAAGAAAAAAAGGTAAGATAAGATATAAACTCGGTCAAAATGGTAAGGAAGGAGGCTGGCAATATCCTCCAGATCATATCATCCGGTATGAAAGCTTATCCCCCGGCTCTTACCGGTTGGTGGTGCAGTCTTCGAATATCAATAATGAATTCAACAGCCCGGAAAAAGTATTGATGATCAATATCAGCCCGGCTTTCTGGAACACCTGGTGGTTTAGAATTGTTGCCGGTATTTTTGTACTGAGTATTTTTTATTTAGTGATACGTTACCGCACACAACAAAAATTTAAACTGCAGTTTGAAAAATCAGAAAAAGAAAGCCAACTGGCGCTAGAGCGTTCAGAAAATTCAAAAAAATTAGCAGAGCTACAGCAACAAAAATCAGAAATGGAAATGCAGGCACTTCGCGCACAAATGAATCCTCATTTTATTTTCAACTCACTTAATTCCATCAATCGTTTCATACTTCAGAACAATAAAGCTGAAGCTTCTGAATACCTCATTAAATTTTCGAAACTGGTACGTATGATATTGCAGAACTCGCAAGCTTCATTGATCAGTTTGGAAAGCGAATTAGAATCACTCGGTTTGTATCTGGAAATGGAAGCGCTGAGATTTAATTATCATTTTAACTATAAGATATCGATTCCAAAAGATTTGGATGTAGAAGTGCTGAAAGTACCACCATTGATCTTACAACCTTATGTAGAAAACGCAATATGGCATGGTCTGATGCAAAAAGAAGAAAAAGGCCAGTTGGATATTGAAGTTTGGCAGGAAGGGGATTGGGTGTATTTAAAAGTTACCGACAATGGAATTGGCCGCGAGAAAGCCTCTGAACTGGCAAGCAAATCGGCAACAAGGCACAAATCGATGGGACTTCGCATAACAGCAAGCAGGATAGCCATGATGCAACATTCAAATGGCGGGGAATCGCCTGTAAAAATTAATGATCTGATAGCACCGGATGGTACCGCTGCAGGTACAGAAGTAGTAATTAAAATACCTTTATTTTATGATTAGAGCGATTCTTATAGACGATGAAGTTCATTGCCTGGATACATTAAATATTTTGCTGACTGACTATTGTCCGGAAGTCAATGTGATAGAGATATGCCCCTCGCCGAAAAAAGGATTGGAAGCCATTGAAAAATTAAAACCGGAACTCGTATTTCTTGACATTGAAATGCCTAAAATGAATGGATTCGAATTGCTGCAGCAATTTAAGGAAATTCCATTCTCTGTTATTTTTACTACCAGCTATGATCAATATGCCATTAAGGCGATCCGTTTTAGTGCATTGGATTATTTATTAAAACCTATTGATCCGAAAGAATTGGTAACCGCAGTACATAAAATTCAGATACAAAAAACTCCTCCATCCGAAGAACAGTTCCGCATGCTGATGAACCATATACATCACAAAGAAAGCAACTTTAGCAAAATTGCTATTCCCACTGTAGAGGGTTATGAATTGGTTCATGTAAATAATGTGGTATACTGTGAGGCAGATGATAATTATACCCACCTGTACATTAATAATAAAAAAAGAATAACAGCCTGCCGCACTTTAAAAGAGATAGAAGAGCAGATGGATGATTTTGGATTCTTTGTACGTGTTCACCATTCGTACCTGGTGAACCTTAATGAGGCAACAAAATATATCCGCGGCGAAGGTGGTTATCTTATTATGAGTGATAATTCTACTGTAAATGTTTCACGCAGCAGAAAGGAAATGCTGCTGAGTAAACTTCAACCCGGGCGGGAATAAATGAAATCTTCAAAAAAAATATTACTCTTCATCACATGCTATTTTGCTGCTGCTATTTCTGTTGCCCAACAAATTAAAAGTGTAAGCGCCCTGGATAGTTATCGTGTCATTAATTGGACCAGCGAAGATGGATTGCCTTGCAATCAAGCGAATGTAATGATAAGAGATGCAAATG
>JBGPBW010000028.1:0-29282 GCA_041481385.1 Puia sp. | reverse complement strand
TGCATGATGCCCAGGTGGTAGAAAACGGCCACCAGTGCGCAAACCAATATTATGGTTGCTGTAACATTAAATGCAAAGACGAATCCGCCCTGGGCATAATTAATAATGCCATTTCCACGTGTAGCTATGGCAACCCCATCATATACGAATGCAGCACCCTGAAAAGCAAACAATTCAATTTTTCCCATAACGCGGCCAAGGAACTGAAAAAAATGAATGACCGGTGTAATTTTCAAAACCAATATCCCAATCATTAATTGAAGCAGCAGACCGCTGACAACCAAACGAATATTGATTCGCCGGCGGTTGTTTGAAAAAGCCAGCGCAAGCCCGAGGATCAGTCCAATTCCAATCAGTCCCTGAAATCTTTGCATATCCAGAATTGTAAGCGGAAGTTAAAGGAATTAATGTATAAAATAGAAACCCTGATCCTGAACGCTCTGATCTTTCCTTCGTAAATTTGCATCCGGTATAAACGGAGCCCCATGGATAACCGAAAAGAACAGGTCAAAAAAATCATAACTGCACAACCTGATGCGTTACTCCGAAAAATCGGAGAAAAAATCATAGAGAAAGAACGGATTCTTTTTGACGAAGGACTGATGCTTTTTGAAAAAGCTTCTTTGCCCTTTGTGGGAGCACTCGCTAATTTCATTCGCGAATCCCTGCATGGCAACAAAACTTATTTCAATAGAAATTTCCATATCGAGCCTACCAATGTCTGTGTGTTCTCCTGCGCATTTTGCTCCTATTCCCGGTTATATGCACATCGTGAAGAAGGCTGGGAACTCAGCCTTGATCAAATGATGGCCATGGTAAGGAAATATGATGGCATACCGGTAACCGAAGTGCATATCGTGGGTGGCGTTCATCCGAAAATGAACCTTTACTTTTTCGTGGAATTATTGCAGCATATCAAAGCCCATCGCCCCGACCTGCATATCAAGGGATTTACCGCTGTGGAACTTGATTATATGTTCAGAAAAGCCAAACTCTCCGTGGAAGAAGGTTTGAAATTATTGAATGAATCGGGACTGGACTCCCTTCCCGGCGGAGGCGCCGAAATATTTGATCCGCAAATCAGGAAACAGATTTGTGACGATAAAGTAGATGCAGAAGGGTGGCTGAATATTCATCGTCAGGCCCATCTGCTCGGTATGCATTCCAATGCCACTATGCTGTATGGACATATTGAACAGTATGTACACCGGATTGACCACATGGACAGACTCAGAAAACTGCAGGATGAAACCCGGGGTTTTAATACGTTTATACCGTTAAAATTTCGGAACAAGGGGAATGACATGAGTTGGGTGGCTGAATCTTCCATCATAGAGGATATGAAACTCTATGCAATCAGCAGGATTTTTATGGACAACTTTCCGCACATCAAAGCGTATTGGCCAATGCTGGGGCGGCAAAGTGCCCAGTTAACCCTCTCATTTGGCGTGAATGATCTGGACGGAACCATTGACGATTCAACCCGGATTTATTCTATGGCCGGTTCAGAAGAACAGCATCCTTCCCTCACCACCACCGAATTGGTTGCCCTGATAAAACAAGTGAAGCGTGAACCAGTGGAAAGAGATACCCTGTATACGGAGATCAGAAATTATAGTAATACAGATCCCGATTCCATGGCGGCCAGCCTGCTTTATAATTAGCCTGCATTATTTCGCCCTGACACTGATAGCAATGCGATGGTCTTTGTTCTTCAGTGAATCCGGAGCATCCGAAGCATATTTTGCAAAATCCGACCCGAAACCCTCCACGCTGATAATCTGAGCTTTGATCACACCGGATTCTTTAAGTGCTGCTGCAACAGCAGTAGCCCGGCTCTCGGACAAAGCCCTGTTTGCTGCGCTGTCACCTCCTTTTTCATTAAATCCGCCAATTTTAATTTTTGCTTTTGGATAGGCTTTCAATATAAAAGCAACATTTTGCACCTGCGTCATACTTTCATTGCTAATCACCGCTGAGTTACCATTGAATGTGAGTTGATCAAAATTAAATGGATATCGCCTGGAAGGTTTACTGCCCGGATCATTGAAAAAATTGATGAGCTGGTCTTCAACACCACCTTTTTTTGCATTCAGGACAGTTCCGTCCGGCAGTTTGATCGATACCGGATTTTCGGTGACTGCACCCCTTGTAATCGTGTCCCTGACCGATTGGACTGTATCCGCCACAGCCGGAGAAGGTTTAACTGAATTCTTTTGAAAATCAAAAAAGTACCAGGCCGCCGCAGCAGCAACCAGAAAAATAATCAATAGCCATAACCAAGTTTTCTTCGACCGGGTTTTTACAACGGGAATTTCGGTTCCGGAAAATTTCTCCGCCACACCCGATAAATTTTCAACGCCCAGTATTCCTTCCAGGAATAAACTCGTGGGCATGGCATTCAGAATTTTCTTTCGCTGTCCGTTTAAAAAGGAACGCAGCCCACTTGCATTCATATTGGTTGCCAAAATATGTTTACCCAGGGCACCAAGTACAGCGGGCGCTGTAATGCTCATCAGCGCTGTAGCAGACTGATCGCTTATTCCGGCATAATTGCAAACAGATGTTGCCAACCCCGTCGTTTTTTCCCCAAATATTATTTTAAGAAAATCCATACCCCTGGAACTTCCGCTTCCACCGGACAGGGAATTTAAATTATACGGAATATCAATCCGGGAAGCGTCCGTAGCCAGATTCAGGGCTTCCTGGCTTTCACCTGCTTCAATCTTTAAGAGGATGCCAGTCAATACTGCAGGAATAATCCCCTGTAAAGCCTGTTGCACATTGGTTGAACTTTCTCCAAGGATTCCCGCTATTTTGTTTGTCATGTCACCGGAAAGATCTTCCTTAACCGATTCAACTAAATTGAAAGACATAATAAACACATTTAGATTTTAATTAATTTATAGGGTGGCGGTGGATTGACTGGCAGAAAGGTATTAGAAGTGGTGATAAATGTAATAATTTTTATTAATCCCACCCCCTGCAAAAATATACCGGCAGGCGACAATTCCGCAAATGTTAACTTCGTGGTTTTATGGAAAAAACAGCTGACCACAGTCATTCGGACCACACGCATAGCCATCACGGGCATTCGCATGGCCATATAACGGAACTACGTTCTGTCAACACGGCTTTTTGTATCGGAATCATATTAAACCTGGCATTTGTAGTTATCGAAGCAACGGTTGGTCTGATGATTCATTCCCTGTCGCTGCTTTCGGATGCCGGGCACAATCTGGCCGACGTGGCCAGTCTGGGACTTTCATTGTTTGCTTACCGGATGATGAAAGTAAAGTCAAATACAGTTTTTACATATGGTTATAAAAAGACTACCGTCCTAGTCGCTTTGCTGAATGGTGGCATCCTATTGATTTCTATTGGCGCCATTATCTATGAATCCGTTCACCGGCTGATACTACCGGAACCGGTGCGCGGTAATACCATCTCGCTAGTAGCAGCCATCGGTATCTTCGTCAACGGCGTTACAGCGCTGCTTTTTTTTCGCAATAAAGAAAATGATCTCAATATCAAAAGTGCTTTTTTACATCTGTTATCAGATGCCGTGGTTTCAGCCGCCCTGGTAATCGGGGGGATTGTCATTCTGTATACAAACTGGTACTGGATAGATCCCCTGCTGGGTATTCTGGTTGCCATAGTAATTGTTTACAGCACCTGGCGTTTGTTGAGGGATAGTCTTCGTCTGTCATTGGACGCTGTTCCGCAGGGAATTAATCTGCGGACTGTAAAATCGACTATTGAAAAAATCCCCGGTGTACAGGACTTCCACCACATCCATATCTGGGCGTTGAGCACCACGGAAAATGCGCTGACGGGTCATGTTGTGCTGAACAAAGAGATTGGTATTGAGAGCCAGGAGAAAATCAAAAAAGAAATCAAACACCAGTTATTACACCTGAATATCCAACACGTGACATTGGAAACCGAAACCGAGACCCAGGCCTGCGAGCCACAACATGAAACTAATCATTCAACAAATCCCTGACACTGTTTTCCAGCTCCGGACCTTCGGCATTGACTGTTCGGATTACCCCATGCCGGTCCAGGAGAAAGGAAGATGGAATCATATCCACACCATATAACCTGGCGGCAGCAGAATCCCACCCCTTGTCGTCAATGACCTGGATCCATGTAAGACGGTCATGTTTAACCGCTTTTTTCCAGTTATTTATGTCGTCGTCGAGTGAAACACCATATATCTCCAGACCCTTCTGGTGATATTTATTGTACAATTTAGCCAGGTGTGGATTATTTCTTCTGCAGGGACCGCACCAGCTTGCCCAGAAATCGATCAGTACCACTTTACCATTCAGATCAGATAATGATATGGTTTTACCATTTATATCCGGAAGAGACAAATTGACCGCTGTAATCCCTGGCCTCATTTGCGAAAATAGATTTAAACTGATACCCATCAAAAACACAGTGAAACAGATTCGGTTCATTCGCAACAATTTTTTTTTGTAAACAGAGACCGGATAAAAGCGAAAATCTTACGACATATAGTATTAAACCTGGACATGATCCGTTAAAATTAGTTATTTAACTCAGTTTACAAAACTCCAGTAAATTCCCAGCCTTATTTTCAGTCCCGCATAGGGATAGGATGGCGCTACAAAATTATTATTGACAAATCCGAATCCCGATGTCGGTAGAAACCCCGCCGTGTTGAGGTTTTCCAACCGGACATATGCCACAAAACTTCGTATTCTTATATTGAGATAAGCATTTATGTCCGGCAGCTTCTGTGCAATAGTCGTTTGAGTTTGCGAAAAAAACTGGCCGACAATAGGTGAATATCCATCAGCCAGATAGGGCGTATAATATCTGATCTCCAAACCGGTCGCAAGCATCAGATTTTTTAAACCGAGTTTACCTTCATAACCGATCTGATCAACTGTTACAAACAATGGAATATGAACCGGAGAAGCACCTGCAACTTTCTGTACAACCACCGATGCCCTTAATATCAGGTGTCTGCTTAAAGCAATCCGCTTGTTAGCTGAGACGATCAGCACGTTGAAAGGGTTTGTTTCCTGGGCTGCGCTATCATAATTGGTGAAATATGGATAATTCGTTACCAGATAATAGTTTGCATTCAGGGTAAGATCGAGTTTGGGCAGGTCGTATGATCCAAAAAGATGGGTGAGATTCTCCTTGTTGAATGATTGGGTCACACCAAATCCAAAACTGCTTTGCAGTGTCCAGGCCATGGAAACTGATCGGTTCACATTTTCAAATCCCAGCTGCAAAAATCCGAGGTTATTGCTGATCTGACGTTTGAGACTGATATAGACATTATAATCTCCTGCATTAGTACCATTTATATAGAAATTGCCAAAAGCTTCCACGTCCCATTTTTTGTTTCGCGTTTTATTGCGATATTCTCCATGCGCAAACAGGTTATAGTAAGAGACCTGTCCGGCGTTATATACGCCATTCATAGTCTGCACGGTGATGCCCGCTTTAAGAAATTGTTGCGGATTTTTAGAGTCAGGAAATGAATACAGGGAGAAATCGTTCGTCAGGTTATGCCAGAGATCACTTAAATTAATGGTATCCGGAGTGGAAATAAATTTCAGGTTGTTAATGTAATAAGCTGGTTGCGGATAATAATCAAGAAATCTTTCGTGGTAAGTGGAATAGTTGATCGTTTGTTCAGCCCTGAACTTGGGATAAAACAATTGTGTGACTACGGTGTCCGTAACCACGGAATCCTTCAGGCCGATGATATCATATTGTTGTCGCAATTCAAAAAATCCTGTTGTATAAAACGTACCGGTCGCAATGTTTGAACTGAAAAACTGGTTTGTACCGGCAAAAGTATTTTGAATGCCCATATTGGTCGGTATGGTGAACCGGTTAGTATAACTTGCGGAATCCAGATCTGAATCTTTCTGAATACCCCCGTTCTCTGCAGATTCCAGCTTACTGCCCAACATTAACAGAAATGCCTGATATCGTTTATTATCCGACCTGTACCAGGACGTGAACCGGTAGTTATTGTGATTGGTGTTCTGATTATTGAAGGTCCCGGGAGAATTAATTAACCGGTATTGGAAAAAAGCATTCCAGTTCCTGGTGATATTCTGTGTGGTCATCAGGTTAATCATCTGCTCTGCATGGCTCCCTAACAGGTAGCCCAGCTCCGAATACGGCTTGGTAGTATTATAAAAACGGGAATCATCAATCGTAAAAACATAGGGATCATAAGCATGCCAGCCACCATCCCATCCGGGTTGCATAAAGGGATTAAATACCAGGTCGTGGGATGCTGTTCCGATATTTCCAAAATCAACATAGGAAGGCTGAAGGGGGTAACGAAGATAAAAATTGTACACCTCCGAATCGATTTTCTGCAAGCGGCTGGAATCCAGATACCGGAAAGTTATACTCATGGTATCATCTTTACGATGTTGAAGCGAATCCTTACTACCGCCACTATTCATATTGCGAAACCGGCCCAGGGGATTGGCTTGCCCGCTGACTGCCAGATAACCCATAATGAGAACTATAGTGACCAGGAATCCTTTCATGCAAGTACGCTGAGTACATGATTTTGCCGGAAAATTAAACATTCCCAGACGGCCAGTACCTGTTAAAAAGTTAATATTCATATGGCGGCAACCAATCCTTTGAAAATGGCTGTCAGTCTTGGTTCCGCCAACCGGGCTTCATGTAATACTTCGTCATGGGTAATGGTATTTTCCTGATCCCGGATACCCATGTCCGTTATGATACTCATGGCAAAAACCTGCATACCCAAATGAACAGCCGCAATGGTTTCCTGGACCGTACTCATACCAACGGCGTCCGCTCCGGCCAGGTGTAATAATTTATACTCCGCACGGGTTTCAAAAGTAGGACCCGTGACACCCGCATAAATACCTTCCCTCACCTGAATTTTTTTTTCTGATGCAATGGATTTCGCTTTTTGTACCAGGTACTTCCTGTAGGGTTCACTCATATCCGGGAACCGGGGCCCGATATTGTCCACATTCGGACCGATCAATGGATTCACCGTAAAAAAACTGATGTGATCGGTAATGATCATCAGATCGCCCACACGGAAATCCGGATTCATACCACCTGCAGCATTGGAAAGCATAATGGTTTTAACGCCCAGAAAGTGCATCAGTCTGACCGGGAAGACCACCTGGTCCACAGCATATCCTTCATAATAATGAAACCTGCCGGCCATCGCCACGATTCTTTTCCCCTCCATTTTGCCAAAAATAAGCTGACCGCTGTGTCCGGCCACAGTCGAAATGGGAAAGTCGGGGATGGAGCTGTAATCCAGTTGAAATTCAATTTCGATTTCTTTGGATAAATTTCCGATACCGCTGCCCAATACAATACCGATGGAGGGTTCATGGGGATAGGATTTTTTGATAAAGTCGGCCGTTCGCCGAAGATTCGAGATCTGGTTTTCCGTCATAATGGTTTTTATATGTCCTGTAAACGGGATCGGGCAAAGATAAGCTGCCGTGCGCGATCTGAACAGATTATCGGATGCGCGTATGCCTCAATTCCAGCAGATTCAACCCGTTGGCTTCAAAGCCGCTCACTGCGGGGTTGACCAGGTGAATCACCTGATCATACCAAAGTGGCACTATTGGTGCATCGTCGATCATCAGTTGATCCATTTCTCGGTACAGGGTGTACCGGATACTATCGTTATTTTCCATGAGTGACCTCTTATACAGCAGGTCAAACTTTGGATTCCTGTACCGCGTATAATTGGGTGGTGCCGGATTTTCAGAATAAAAAACGCTTAGGTAATTTTCAGCATCCGGATAGTCGCCGATCCAGCTGCCCCTGAAAAACATAGCCTGCGACTTGGCCGTCTCTTCGAGCAGTAAACTTTTCTGGGTAATCTCCACCTGAACTTTTATACCGATCTCTTCCAGCTGCCTGGCGATAAATCCTGCCAGGTCGGCATAGATATCAATCGTCTTCAGTGTAATTAATGGAAGCCCCCGCCCCTGTAGGAAACCCGCTTCCCGCAGAAGTTTCAATGCCCTGTCAGGATCATAATGGTATCCATGCACTTTCGCTGAATCAAAACTGGGCAGGCCGGGCGGAACAAAGCCGCTTTCAGCGGGGGTCCCAATAGAATTACGCAGATACATCATCATTTTCCTGCGGTCAAACCCATAGTTGATGGCCTGACGGATTTTCAATAAACGCAAGGGAGATTTCTTTACTGTTGTCAGGCTGCTGTCTACGAGGATTCCAAGATATTCTGTATTGAGATAAGGACTTGTTGAAAGTTGAATTCTGCCCATCCATTCCTTTTTCAGAGCACCTTTTTTATTCAGGACTTCATCTTTGAAGGACGGATCGATATCATTCATAAAGTCCAGCCTGTTCTGCTGCAATAATAAAAACTCAGTGGCGCGGTTATCGAAGAAACTGATCTTGACCGCATCCAGGTAGGGAAGCGGATTGCCGGAACTGTCTTTTTCAAAATAATGTTCGTTTTTTACCAGGATCAGGTCCTGTCCTTCTTCCCAGTTTTTAAATTGAAAGGGACCCGTACCGCAGGGATGACTACGGAAATCCCTTCCGTATTTTTCTACAGACTCGTGCGGAACAATAGAACAATACTGCATGCTGAGCAGGCCCAGCATCGGGTGGAATGGCGTCAGCAGCCGGAGTTCAAAAGTGGAATCGTCCGGTGCACCAAACGCTCCGGCATCTTCTACTTTTTCATTGAATATCCAGGCTCCGCTGCTGGCCGTTTTTTTGTCCAGCAATCGGGACAAACTGTATACGATATCAGAAGCGATCAGGCGCCGGCCCTTTCTGCCGGGGAAAACATCGTCGTCATGAAAGAAAACATCGGTGCGCAGATGAAAACGGTAGGTTTTTTTATCTTCGGAAATGTCCCAGGATTTTGCCAGGGAAGGCACAATATTCAAGTGAGCATCCGTCTGCACCAGGGTATTATACAGTTGGTGCACCGCCCAGATGATGGACTGGTTTTTAGCAAAAGCCGGGTCCAGGCTGGCAATACCCGTTGGCTCGTTGTAGCGAAAAGTTTTTTTATCAGGGGTCGAAACGGGACGACAGGCGGTGACCAGAAACACGTTCATTACAAAAAAAATCAAGACCTTTCCTTTATCAGCTTTACGATTCATCCGGATACGAAAATCGCAATTATGATTCATCAGACGAAATGGATTTCAGTTTTATTTATAATCTTTTTGCTTTTGCAGTCAAAAGCCAGGGCACAGTCACCAGTAACCGGCAAACCGGTATTCACAAAAGCGGACAGCCTTCGGGGCTCCCTGAATGAAGAACGCGTCTACAATGTTTTAAAGTATGATATCATAATTGAACCGGATTACGAAACGCAATCCATCCGGGGCCGCAATACCATCACCTATATAGACTCAGGTTCCAGCAAACAATTCCCAAATTATAATTTGAATAAACAAGGGATCATTCAAATAGATTTACAGGAACCGCTCGAAATAGATAGTATTTTAAAAGATGATCAAAAACTGGAATACATACGTGAAGGAAATGCGTTTCATGTGAAGACCGGAAATGAAGCATCCCAAAAAAAACGATTAACTGAGAATTGTTTAAACTGCATCCGTCAATTGACAGTTTACTACCACGGCAATCCGCAGATTGCCAAACATGCGCCCTGGGATGGCGGATTTGTCTTCACCAAAGACGCACTCGGACGTCCCTGGACAAGTGTAGCCTGCGAAGGCACGGGGGCCAGCGTCTGGTATCCCTGCAAGGATTATCTCGGAGATGAACCCGACAGCGGAGCCAGTTTGACCATCATTGCACCGGACAGCCTGGTCGCTGTTGGGAATGGACGACTGATCAAAAAGTTCCCCGCATCAAAAGGAAAAACCGGCTGGACCTGGACTGTAAAAAACCCGATCAACAATTACAATATCATTCCGTATATCGGCAAGTACGTCAACTTTAAACGAACCTACTACGGGCAGAAAGGAAATCTCGACTGCAGTTACTGGGTCCTGGACTATGAATTACAGATAGCCAAAGTACATTTCAACTGCGTGGATTCCATGCTGAGTTGTTTTGAATACTGGTTTGGTGCTTATCCTTTTTATGAAGACGGTTATAAACTGGTGCAGTCCCCTTACCTGGGTATGGAACACCAGAGTAATATTGCCTATGGTAATCGTTTCCGCGAAGGATATGACGGCAAAGATCTTTCAGGAACAGGATGGGGATTAAAGTGGGATTTTATTGTGGTGCACGAGAGTGGTCATGAATGGTTTGGAAATAATATTACCTGCAAAGACATCGCCGACGAATGGATCCATGAGTCCTTCGCTAACTACAGTGAAACGCTGTATACCGGATTTTTTTTCGGAAAAACTGCCGGGGATGCTTATTGCATCGGAACCCGTCAGGACATAATAAACAAAACCCCCATCATTCAATTTTATGGAGTGAATCACGGACCTGAAGGAACAGATGAATATTATAAAGGTGGTAATATGATCCATATGATCCGGCAGATTATCCATAACGATGATGTCTTCCGGAAAATCATGCGGGGGCTGAATCAGCATTTTTACCACCAGACGGTTACAGCCCTCGACATCCAGCAGTATATTAATAAAATGTCCGGCATGGATTTCACACCGGTCTTTGATCAATATCTTCGTTCTACTTCAATACCGGTATTGGAATACCGTATGGAGGACAATAACCTGATCTACCGATGGGTCGAATGTAATCCCGGTTTCAATATGCCGGTACGCGTGGATCTGAACGGAGAACATTGGCTGAAACCAACCACGGAATGGAAGACAGAACGATTTGTCCGTGGGAATAAACCAGAAATACTGATCGACAAAAACTTTTACGTAAAAGTGAAAAATGTAGGCAGCAATCCATAGCCGGATCATTTGCCCCAAAACCTTCATCTTTGCAGCGCAACATTTCCGGCTATGAGCACCATTCGGCGGCAAAGCATTCTCTCTTCGGGTATCATCTACCTCGGCTTTGCGCTGGGTTTCTTAAATACCTATCTGTTCACCCGCCAGGGCGGATTCACGCCATCGGAATACGGTCTTTATGGAACATTTATGGGTGTCGCCAATATTATCAACGCATTCGCGAATTTCGGAATGCAGGCCTATATCTCTAAATTTTATCCTTATTACCAGGACAACCTGAAAGTAAAGGATAACGACATGATGGCCTGGGCCTTTGTCACATCCATATTGGGATTTATAATGGTTCTGTCGGCTGCCTATATTTTTAAATGGCTTGTCGTGCAGAAATTCTCTGCCAATTCCCCTGATTTTGTAAAATACTATGCCTGGGTTTTCCCGTTGGGGTTCGGACTCACCATGTATTCCATACTGGAGGCCTATGCCTGGCAACTAAGAAAATCCGTGCTGACCAGTTTCCTGCGTGAACTATTGTTCCGGCTGTTTACTTCAGCACTGGCCGTGCTTTTATTTATACATATTATCCCGAATTTCGACCTCTTCATCAAATTATTTTCGCTTACTTATATTTTACTCGCGATCATCCTGCTGGTCTTGATGATCCGGTCGGGAGAAATTCACCTGACCCTGCGCATCAGTCGGGTAACTAAAAAGTTTTCCAAAAAAATCCTGCTGCTCTGTTCATTCATCTGGGGCGGAGGCCTGATTCAGAATATTGCATATGTTTTCGATAATATCGTGATCGCTGCAGTCATTCCAAATGGACTGGCCATGGCGGGTATCTTCAGTCTTGCTCAAAATATTGCAAGCCTGATACAGGCACCCCAGCGGGGTATAATTGCAGCATCTATCGGTCATTTGTCGAGGGCATGGAAAGACAAGGATTTTGATAAAATCCGTCGCATTTATCATCGATCCTCCATCAACCAGCTGATTTTTGCCTGTGGAATTTTTGTCCTGATCTGGATGAATTTTCTGGACGGCGTAAAAAACTTTCATTTGCAAACGACATATCAACAGGCGATGCCGGTTTTTTTTTACCTGGGGCTCTGGCGTATCGTGGATATGGGTACGGGGGTCAATTCCCAGATTATCGGAACTTCAACACTATGGCGTTTTGAATTTTTTACCGGCATGATCCTCCTGGCGCTCACGCTGCCTTTGAACTATATACTCGCGAAGAAACTCGGTGTGGTCGGCCCGGCAATCGCCACCCTGATTTCATATACAGTTTATAATATCATCCGATATCTGTTTCTTTTAAAAAAATTCGGATTGCAACCCTTTAATTTCAAAACCGGCCTGACCTTGCTGATGGCTTTAACAGGTTATCTCATCAGTTACTTATTATTCAGGCATATACACGGGTTTGCTGCCATGGCCCTGCGCAGCATTTGTTTTTTAATTGTATATATCAGTGGAGTTCTCCTCTTGAAAATATCCCCCGATGTCATTCCGGTGTGGAATACTTTGAAAAAGAAACTCACGATTCCCTATCTTCGCACCCGCAAATAAAGCAAAGTTCTTACTACATGATCACGAGAAGAAACATCAGGGTCAAGATAATGCAAACCCTGTACTCCCTGGAGGCACAGGATAATCTGAAAACGGGAGATGCGCAGAAGATCTTACAAAAACATTTTGATCAGTCCAGGCAACTCCTGATTTACCTGATTTTTTTTCTCACTGAACTTGCCCGTTACGCAGAAACCGACTCACTGCGCCGTTCTTCCAAACACCTGCCCAGCGAAGGAGATAAGAATGTGAACACCAAACTGGCGGGCAACCAGCTGCTTTGGAAAATGCTTGAACAGGAATCTTACAGGAATATTATCAAAAAAGATAAACCCGAACTGATTGATCATGCCGATATGGTCCGGAAAATATACCTCGAACTCCGAGACTCGGACATGTATAAGAGCTATATTTCAGAAAACAGCCGTGATAAAAAACCGGAGAAAGAAATCCTGGAATATATATTTAATGATTTCATGCTGGCTAATGAATCTTTTGAATCCCATCTGGAAGAAATATTTCCCAATTGGTCAGATGATGCAGAAATGATGCAAAAACTGGTTACTGGTTACTTAAATAAGACAACGGCGTTTAATTTTGAAGAAATCATCAGCCCGGAAAAAAGATCATTCGCCATGGACCTGCTGACTTCAGTTCTGGAGAAGAAAGAGGTGACCATGGATCTGATTCGCCCGAAACTGAAGAACTGGGACGCGGACCGGATTGCAACACTGGATATGATTTTCATGCAGATGGGCGTTTGCGAATTCCTGTTTTTCGAGACCATTCCGCCGAAAGTAACCATCAACGAATATATTGACCTTGCCAAGGAATACAGCACACCCCTTAGTGGTCAGTTCGTAAACGGCATACTCGACAATATTCACAAAGATTTGGTTTCTGAAAACAGGATGCATAAGGTGAATTTTAAAGCCTCCTGACGGATGACGGCTTTTTTATTTAGGTTTGCAAAAAAATACTAACTGATGCGATTGGTGATATGGTTAATCGGGATTAGCATTTTGGGAAATGCCTGCGGGCAGATGGATACAAAGAGTAAAAGTCCTTCTGCGAATATGCAACTCCCGAAAGACACCAGTTTATATACCACCATCACCTGGCTGGATTCCACTAATCGGAATTATGGCGATATTCCAGAGGGAAAGAAACTCGAAGTGGCATACCGCTTCCTGAACTCTGGTAACAAACCCCTCATCATTGCCCGTGTGCAACCCAGTTGCGGTTGTACCGTTGCAGAGCAGCCCGAAGAACCGATTCAGCCGGGAAAAGAAGGTGTAATCAAAGCATCTTTTAATAGTGAAGGCAGGACAGGGATAAACAACAAAACGATTTATGTCGTAGCCAATACGCGCGGCTCACAGAGCAATGAGCTGCGGTTCAGTGTTTTAGTCCAAAAGAAAAAATGGTAAATCAGGCGATCAATTAAAAAACAATACAATGAGTCATTCAGTTATTTTATTACAGTCAGCGCCCGGTGGCGGAAGTTTGCAATTGCTTTTATTGGGAGGGATGATCCTCGTATTCTGGCTTTTTCTGATCCGGCCGCAGGCTAAAAAGGCAAAACTAGCCAAGACCTTTCAGGAAAAAATGCAAAAAGGAGATAAAATCGTTACAATCGCAGGTATTCATGGAACCGTGAATAAAATAAACGAAGACGGCACGATCATGCTCGAAACCAGCCCCGGAAGTTATATGAAGATTGAAAAAACTGCCATTTCCATCGAATGGACTCAGAATATCAATAAAACCGTCGCTGTCTCCGATAAAAAATAATCAAAGGATTTCCCCAACGCTTTCCCTGTCAGGAAGCGTTTTTTTTATTAGATCGCTACAAATGCTAAAAATCGGATTAACCGGCGGCATCGGATCTGGCAAAACCACCGTTGCCCGGATTTTTGAAGTGCTGGGCATTCCGGTTTACTATGCCGACCAGGCTGCCCGTGATCTGATGAACAGGGACCCTGAACTGCAAAAACAAATCATTTCCGAATTCGGAACGGAAGCGTATATCAGTGGAACACTCAATCGTCCCTGGCTCGCAGCGCGGGTTTTCAACAATCCGGAAAAACTGGCTAAACTCAATTCATTCGTTCATCCCGTAACAATGCGGGATGCCGATTCCTGGATGGCCGCGCAAACAGCATCTTACGCAATCAAAGAAGCTGCCCTGATATTCGAAGGAAAGCTGGAAAAATATTTTGATTTTATTATCGGTGTTACCGCACCGGAAACCCTCCGTATTCAGAGAGCCGTGCAAAGAGATCACAGCACCACAGAGCATGTTCTTCAGCGCATGCACCAACAGATGGATGAAACAGAAAAAATAAAGCGCTGTGATTTTGTAATCATCAATGATGAAAAACAAGCGCTGCTTCCACAAGTGCTGAATATTCACAAGTCCCTGCTGGAAGCAAGTATGGGAATATGAGAGTATGAGAGTATGGAAACATCAGACTCTCATACTCCCATATTCTCATACTTTATTTAAGTTTCGCCAATGCGTCCGCAATCCGCCGCCATGCTTTCTCAATATTCGGCATACTGTTGGCAAAAGAAAAACGGATGCAACGGGGCTCGCCGAATGCATCACCCATTACGGATGACACATGCGCCGTATTTAATAAATACATGCACAAATCGTTGGAATTCCGGATGGTTGTTTCCCCGTCTGATTTTCCAAAGTAAGAAGAGATGTCAGGGAAAATATAAAAGGCACCTTCAGGATTAAAACATTTGATGCCCGGAACCTTGCTCACCAGTTCCATGGTTTTCTTTCTCCGGCGTGTGAATTCTTCTACCATGGCATAACTCGGTTTCAGATCCGTTGTCAGCGCGGTAACTGCCGCTTTCTGGGTTATGGAATTGGTGGCACTCGTAAACTGTCCCTGTAATTTTTCACAGGCTTTGGCAACTTCAACCGGCGCTGCAATATAACCCAGCCTCCATCCCGTCATCGCAAAACCCTTACTAAGCCCATTCACAATCACAATCCGGTCTTTTAAATCCGAAAACTGAGCAATGCTTTCGTGTTTACCGACATAATTGATGTACTCATAAATCTCATCAGATATAATCGCGATCTGCGGATGTTTTCTGAAAACAACAGCCAGGGCCTCCAGTTCCTTTTTTCCATAAACAGCACCCGACGGATTGCAAGGCGAAGAGAAGAGAAATACTTTGGTTTTGGGTGTAATGGCCGCTTCCAGTTGCGCCGGGGTGACTTTAAAGCCTGACTCCAGTGAGGTATGTACTTCCACTACTTTTCCGCGTGCTATCTTGACGAGCTCGGAGTAAGTAACCCAATATGGTGTAGGGATAATCACTTCTTCCCCATCATCCACCAGTGCGAGGATGGCGTTGGCAAGACTCTGCTTTGCTCCCGTAGAAGTAACGATCTGTTCAGGTTTATAATCGAGGTTATTATCTCTTTTTAATTTCTCACACACAGCCTGCCTCAGGTCAAGATACCCGGGAACCGGTGTGTAGTGACTCCAGTTATCGTCAATGGCTTTTTTTGCTGATTCCTTTATATGATCAGGCGTATCAAAATCGGGCTCACCCACACTGAGGTCTACAACGTCCACACCCTGCGCGCGGAGTTCGCGGCTGAGTTTGGCCATTTTTAAAGTCTCCGGTTCGCTGAATCGGGATAAGATCGAGGATAGTTGCATATGGTATTATTGCGGCCGCAAAGTTATCGATTTTTTGACAACGAAAAGGCTGAAGAAATAAATCCCTGTTCAATTCACGGGAATCGACACGATCTGCAGACTATCCAGCAGCGGCCCGGGGAAAAAAGAATTCTGCAGATAGAGATTATAACTTTTCGGTGATTCAAACTGCAGGGTACCCAGTCTCCTCCAATTAGAACTATCGATATTAGGTTTTACACTGTCGATATATGCAATGACCTGGTTCATTCCTGTATGCGCGGCTGTGCGGGCGCTGTTGGTGAATGGATATGCGGCCGGACTGGGATTATTTCCTACAAACGAGCTGGGACTAACTACAACAGTATCCCTGACGGCAATATGAACGGTATCATGGAATGTCGTATCGTGGATATAAATGAGCATGATCCCTATTTTCAATCCCGGAGAAAAATTCAGAAAGCGAAAATTACAAACCGTGTCAGACCCGATGGGCGGATTATTTTGGAGAATAAGCATACCGAGAGAAATCGTATTCAGATACAGCGAATCGAACACAAATATGCTATAATAAGAACCCTGCTGAAATGCAGAATTGCCATTCATAAGTATTTTGGATCCCTGTACCAGTTGCATATTGCTGATGCGGGATACAGCTGTATCATAAGGATATGCAGGTAATCCGGAAGTATTTCCGAAAGACAAAGGCATGGGAAGCAGGCTATCATTATCCAGGGTGATATTTACCGGACCTAATCCATAAGCGACATGGGTTACCGCGATATAGGCCTTATTTTCAGTGCTGTTTGCTGTTTTGGAGCAGGAAAACAGGCTTAGGGCCAAAAGCTGCAGGCCAAAGGATTTTAAGGCGCCGGAAAGGGAAAGGTGGCTGAACTTGTTCAATATCATGAATTCGCGCGGATTATATGGAATTTTAGCTTTTCCAACGGTGAAATTAGTAAAACAAGACAATGCAACCATCGTCTTAACATTTTAGTTATCAATTGGAAAACCTATCTTTGCCGCTCTTAAAAAAAACCGAAAACCAATGAGAGCGCTGGTTAGCATATTTGCAGGCTTACTGATTATCATTTCCCTTTACCAACTGTCTTTTACCTGGTTTGTGAACAAACATGAATCTGCGATGAAGGTGAAGGCCGAACGTTTTGTAAAAAATAATTATCCCTCTGCTGAAACCAAATACCGCGGTGACAAAGATGCGCAGGTACTGTATAATGACAGCCTGAATCTGATCATGCGTGAGCGACTGCAGAAACTGCTGGACAGCACCAAGGATCAAAAAATAACCTGGTGGGGCACTACTTACCAGAAATCCAAGGAGAGCGAACTCCTGCTGGGACTTGACCTTCAGGGGGGAATCAATGTAACCCTCGATATAGAACTGGAAGGTCTCATTAAAGGTCTGGCCAACAATCCGCGTGATCAGAACCTGCTAAGAGCGATCCAGCTGGCAGACCGGAAAAAATTAACCAATGGCGGCGCCAACTATATCGATCTGTTCTCAATAGCCTTCGGAGAAGCCAACCCCGGCGTTAAACTCGCCCCGCTGTTTGCCAATTCCAACCGGAACAAACTTAAGTTTGAATCTTCCGATGCAGAAGTGATCCGATACCTGCACGACCAGGCATCTGCCGGTATGAAACAAACATTCCAGGTGTTGACCAAACGTATTGATAAATTTGGCGTTTCTCAACCCAATATTCAGCTGGATGAAAACAAAGGAATCATCAGTGTGGAACTGGCAGGGGCAACTGATCCCGACCGCGTAAGAAAATACCTCCAGTCCTCAGCAAATCTGCAGTTCTGGGAAGTCTATAATATTTCCGAGTTGTCGAATTCCATGCAGAATGCCGACAAAATTCTTCAGAAGTACTTAAATGGAATCAAGGATTCGGCTAGTCTGGCTGCGAAAGATTCCACAGCAGACAGTCTGACGAGTGCCCTGAATCGTAACCCATTGCGCATCCTGCGTTTTATTCAGCCAACTCAGGACGCGAAAGGACAGCCGCATTATGCATCAGCCCTTGCAGCTCCGTTATTGAAAGATACACCACTCGTTAATAGTTACCTGAGTATACCTGTGGTTCGCAACCAGTTTCCGACAAATATGCGATTCCTCTGGGGAAAACAGCAAACCGACGATAATGGAAAAGCTTATCCCAATCTGGAACTCTACGCGATAAAAACTATACCCGGATCCGACAAAGCCCGCCTCGAAGGCGAGGTAATTACCGACGCACGTCAGGACTATGATCCCGTAACGGGTGGTGTGGTCGTCGAGATGAGTATGAACAAACACGGCAGTGACGTGTGGGCGAAAATGACCACCGACAATGTGGGTCTGCCAATTGCCATTGCACTGGATGATGTGGTGTATTCAGCACCCTTTGTGAACGGGCCCATCACAGGTGGTAATTCCCAGATCACTATGGGAAATAAAAATACCGGACAAAGTGTTACGGAAGCCAATGACCTCGCCAATATTTTAAAAAGTGGTAAACTGAACGCCCCTGCACGTATCGTACAGGAACAGGTTGTGGGACCTACACTTGGCAAGGCTGCTGTGAAAGGCGGCGCCATGGCCTTCCTGATTTCCTTCCTGGTGATCTTCACTTTAATGCTCGTGTATTATAATACGGCTGGCTGGGTAGCGAATACCGCCCTGATATTAAACCTGCTTTTCACCATCGGTATCCTGAGCGCCATGCACGCCACCCTCACCGCGCCGGGTATCGCAGGGCTTGTGCTGACGATTGGTATGGCTGTTGATACGAACGTAATCATATTTGAAAGAATTAAGGAAGAACTCACTCGTGGTAAAAGTTATCAGCTTGCAGTGAATGACGGGTATCGCAGGTCGCTCGCACCCGTACTCGATGCACACGTTACCACATTTCTGACTGCCGCCATCCTGGCTTATTTTGGTCTCGGTCCCGTGCTCGGATTCGCAACCACGCAGATGCTCGGTATTTCCCTGTCCCTGTTTTGCGGAATCCTCGTATCCAGGCTGATAACGGATTTCTACACCAATAAGAACAGGCATTTCCAATACTTCACCGCCATTTCCAAGAAAGTATTCCAGCATGCAAATTTTAAGTTCATTGAATTCAGAAAAGTGACTTATGGCATTTCTGTTGTTGTACTTATTCTCGGTATCTCAGCCTACTTCCATGGATTTCAGAAAGGTGTGGAATTTTCAGGTGGAAGAAGTTATATCGTGAAATTTAATAAGCCCCTGAATGAACAGGAAGTAAAAGATGCTTTGAATCTGCAGTGGGGTAAGTATCCGGAAGTAAAAACTTACGGTTCCAACCAACAGTTTGAAATTACTACGGACTATCTCGTAAACCGGGAAGGTTCTGCTGCCGACTCTACAGTTGCCAATAAAATGTTTGTTGGTCTCCAGAAATTTTTACCAGCCGGCACGACTGCACAGGAATTTACCCAGACCAATAAATTCATTCAGCAATCGAAAAAAGTGGGTGCGTCCATTTCAGACGACCTGAAAGCAGGCGCTGTCAAAGCAACCATTTTTGCACTGATTGCCATTTTCATTTATATTTTTATCCGTTTCCGTGACTGGCGATATTCACTGGGTACCATTATCGCCCTGTTGCATGACGTGTTGGTAGTTCTTGCCGTGTTTTCGTTTCTCCCTGCCGTTGTTCCCTTCCCGTTAGAGATCGATCAGCATTTTATTGCGGCCATTCTAACTGTTATCGGATTTTCCATGAATGACACAGTGATCGTATTTGACAGGATACGGGAAGACAGTCGTATTCTGCGCGGAAAGACAAAGGCAGAGATTATCAATAAAGCCGTGAATGAAACCCTGCCCAGAACGATCATGACTTCACTTACGGTTTTCCTGACCATCCTGATTCTGTTCCTGGTTGGTGGCGAGGTTACCAAAGGGTTTGCTTTTGCCATGCTAATTGGAGTAATAACGGGAACTTATTCTTCCATTTTCGTAGCGGCACCAATACTGATCGATATGGCCAAAAAAAGACCACTGGGTGCTGCAGATGCAGATTCACTGAAACCGGTCGTTAAAAAAAGAGCGCTGCCTGTCAAATAAGGATTTGACCGGTTAAAAAATATGAAGTTTCACAGAGCAGGGCACCTGAATCAATTTCGGTGCCCTGTTTCATTTTGAAGATTAATGGGTTAATTTTGATTGAATGCACCGGTGGAATTTGAAATATATAATTGTGGTTGTGATGATGTTTATCGAGGTCAGGTGCCGAAAACCTTATGACCCGCCGGCAATCAAAGCCAGTAACCATTTCCTGGCTGTCGATGGTGTGATTAATACAGGTGTAAATAGTTCATCCCGGTTTATCCTCTCCCGGTCACGAAATCTCCAGGATTCGGTAACGGACCTGCCCGAACTGGGCGCCCAGTTTTACATTCAGAACAGCAGCGGCGCCAGCTTTCCATTGTTAGATACAGGAGCGAACGGAATTTATGTGAGTGCCCCGTTAAACCTGGACCCTGACCAGCAATACCAGGTATCGATCACAACCATCGACGGAAATAAATATGTGTCTGATGCCGTTTCTCCTAAAACCTCCCCGTCGATCGACAGCTTAAATTGGGAACTCGCCCATGACGCTTCACTGGGAACAGAAGTCGTGAACATTTATGCAAATACGCATGATCCTGCCAACAACACCCATTACTATCGTTGGGATTATACTGAAACCTGGGAACATCATTCAATTTATCAGACATTCTGGACTTTGAAAGACAGTCTGGAATACGGACTATTTCCCAGTGAGACTACTTATTATTGCTGGTCAACAGGTTTCTCGACGAACATTCTTTTGGGAACATCTATTACGCTTAGTGCTGATGTAATCAGTCAGGCCAAGATTGCAACTTTTGCAAAAGACGATCCCAGGATGGATATTAAATACAGCATATTGGTCAGGCAATACCCGCTTGATTTTGCAGCATATAATTACTGGTTGAACGTCCAGAAAAACTCGCAGTCCCTCGGCGGCCTGTTCGACGTGCAACCTGCACAGCTTAATGGAAATCTCCATAGTGTTACGAATCCTAAAGACCCTGTCTTTGGATATATCACCGCATCTTCCGTTAGCGAAAAAAGAATTTTCATCAGTAATAATAGTTTACCAGGGTGGCAATCCAATCCAGCGGTTAATTGTCCAATAAAAATTATTGGTCCACCGGATCCGCACAATACCTTGTACTGGAATTACCCTGACACCAGTTATCAACTTTACTATTACTCAAGCGGAGCGATGGTAATTACGCACAAAGCATGTTTGGACTGCAGATACCAGGGCGGAACAATTGTTACTCCTCCATTTTGGCAATAATTCAAAACGAATACCCGCTTTAAAAGCGGGTATTCGTTTTCCAATCATATGATCAGTAATTTATGAATCAGGGATGCGGCGGTGGTCCCGGTGGATGTGGCGGCGGTCCGGGTGGATGCGGCGGCAAAGGTGGTCGCGGCGGTAACGGCGGATGCGGAGGCCTGTGATAATAATGATGTGGCGCATGATGATACCCGTGATGATAGTATGTATGATAATGCCTGTAATGGTGTCCATGATAATACCCATGATAATGGCCGTGACCTGGCGGATGATGCATGGGCGGTCGTGGAGGTGGTGGCGGCCCGGGCTGGCTGAATGCACATATTGAGCAAAACAATAGCACGGCGATCACAGAAATTCTTTTCATGTGTGTTAAGGATTAGTGAAAAACTATACCCGACCGATATGTAGTGCAATTAGGATGCCATCCTATTTCTTATTTTCCTTGTAACGCTTATCCGCCGTGCCATCCTTCTTTGTGTGGATTGTAGCCAAGAATGAAGGCGATAAGATTTTTTTTATAAATGACATATTGTTTCAGCTAATATAAAGAGCTGGGCCGCATTATCAAAATGAATTGGATGTTCATGTCTAAATGCCTTGAAAAACAGCTCTTTAACCGCTGGTTAACCATTTTTGTAATTTTATAGGAACCAAATGATGTCAATTTTGCGTTTTCACTTTTTCCCATACATGCGCTCCTCAATGTTAAAATGGCTGGTGCTGTCAGCCACCCTGTTAATCGGATTAATCGTAGTCGTACAATTATACTGGCTCACGAAGGTTTATTCGTTTGAACAAAAGCAATTCAACAACAACGTGGTGAAAAGTCTTCGGGGCGTTTTTGAAGATCTGAAGATGAACGACAATCCTTACCAAAGCCTGCAGCAACTTATTCATACGCCTGCCAACGACTATTATTTGTTCAAAGCCGATACGATTCCCGAACAGGATTCGCTTACCCATTATATCCGTAAGGAATTCGGGGATTTTGATGTACTTACTGACGTGAAACTCGGAGCTTTTAGCAGTAAAACCAAAAAATACGTATATGAAGACTACATTCCGACAGTAGCATCCGGGTTTCCCATTACACCAGCGCGCGGACTTCCTATATTCTCACAGGACTATGATCATATTCTTTTATATTTCCCCCATCGCTCCCAGTACATACTCGGAGAAATGAATTTCTGGATCATCAGCAGTGTGGCTCTTTTCCTGGCACTAATCGGACTTGCCATCAGTCTATTTTATTTTTACCGCCAAAAATTCCTGGCCGAAGTTCAAAAGGATTTTGTAAACAATTTTACCCACGAATTCAAAACACCGCTGGCGGTACTCAAAATTGCTTCAGATGTACTTACCCAGAACGACATCAACCAGAAACCAGACAGGCTGAAAAGATATGCATCCATCATTCAACATCAGACAACACATCTGCAGAACCAGGTCGAAAAACTATTAAAGTCGGCTTCTGCTGAAAATAAAAAATTCCCGATTGAAAAAGATACCGTGAGACCCGCCCGGCTGATCGAGCAGGCCCTGAATAAACTCCAGCCCCTGATCGAACAAAAACAAGCCCGCGTTGAATTGAAAGTGGACAATTACGAAACCAACATTCATGCAGACGAAAGCCACCTGGAACTCGCCATAATCAATATACTGGAAAACGCACTGAAATATTCCGAAGCACCCCATATCATTGTTGAGACGGGAAGGGAAGAATCTGAGTATTTTATATCAGTAAAAGATAATGGCATCGGCATAGAAAAAAAATACCTCAAGAATATTTTTAAAAAATTTTACCGGGTACCCACAGGAAACCTCCACGACGTAAAAGGATTCGGCCTGGGGCTCAACTTTGTAAAAAGAATTATCGATGGCCATGATGGCAGGATACGTGTGAATAGTCTGCCGGGAATCGGCACGGAATTCCGCCTGATGCTTCCTATATAACCAAACTTAAATAAAGAAAACCGAGACATGTCAACAAAATCAAAAGTATTACTCGCAGAAGACGACCTCTCATTGGGTTATGTCATTAAAGACAATCTGGCTGACGCCGGATATGAAGTGGTGCTTTGTGCCGACGGACAGGCCGCACTGGACAAATTCAACAAGGAAAAATTTGATATCTGCCTGCTGGATGTAATGATGCCGAATAAAGACGGTTTTACGGTAGCTAAAAAAATCAGGCAGCATACTGACCAGATTCCTATTTTATTAATAACCGCAAAATCACTGGAAGAAGACAGGATACACGGATTTGAATGCGGTGCGGATGATTATATCGTAAAGCCTTTCAGTATGCAGGAATTGCTTTTGCGTATTGACGTCTTTCTGAGAAGAACAAAAAAAATGTATTCGGATAAATCTCAGGTTTTTCATATTGGAAAGATGAAATTTTCTTTTAACGACCTGCGGCTGGGTATCGATTCAACTTCATTCAATATGACGCAGAAAGAAGCCGAACTGCTTTTATTTCTTTGTGAACACCCCAACCGGATACTGAAAAGAGAAGAAGTGTTATTAAACGTTTGGGGAAAAGATGATTATTTTCTGGGGCGCAGTATGGATGTTTTTATTACTAAACTCAGAAAATATTTTAAATCGGATCCTTCGATTCAGATTGAGACCATCCACGGAATGGGTTTCCGGTTCAATGCAGAAGTTCAATAAATCCCGGTATCCCGACCAAATTCAAAGTAAAAAATGTCATCCAGACCCGTCGTATTCGCCTTCCTGATCCTGAACTCCAATATCCTGTTCGCCCAGGCTCCTGCAGATAGTCTGCAACTCAGCCTCGATAGTGCCGAGCGTTTATTTATTAAAGGCAATTATATCCTGCTTGCCCAGAAATATAATATACAAGCCCAGAAAGCGCAGGAGATACAAGCCAGGTTATATCCCAATCCAAACTTTTCGATTTTTTACAGTATATACAATTCGACGACAAATAAATTTTTCCCGACCGGACCGGGAACGGCTGGAAGTGAAATCTCGATGCAGCTCTCGCAAATGATTTATCTGGCTGGGCAAAGAAATAAACAGGTCAAAATTGCCGAAGCAAACACCAGGCTTTCAGAATACCAGTTTTACGACCTGATCCGTACGTTAAAATATACGCTGCGTACAGATTTTTATACCATTCATTTTCTTCTTCAATCCCTTTCCGTATATGACGAAGAAATCAAATCCCTGCAACAGGTGGTACATGCCTTCGAGGAGCAGGAAGGAAAAGGATACATCGCTGAAAAAGAAGTAATCCGTATCAAAGCGCAACTTTATTCTCTGATGTCTGAATATCAGGGCCTGGTAAACCAGATCAACGACAAGGAAAGCGAATTGAGACTGGTGCTGCAGATTAAGAGAACTTTCATAACTCCCCTGATGGATTCATCAAAACTCAATGCGCTGAATCCTTCCACGTATTCACTGGCTGTTTTGCTCGATTCGGCCTATCTTAACCGGTCAGACCTGCAGATCGCCCGTACCAACGTTGAGGCAAGTAAGTTAAACTACTCCTATCAAAAATCACTGGCAGTTCCAAATCTTACGCTGGGACTCGCTTACGACAAACAAGGCAGTTATATTGATTATCTGCCCAGTCTGGGAGCGGCCATTGACCTTCCTTTTTTTAACCGGAATCAAGGCAATATCCAAACGGCAAAAATCACAACTGATGCCAACAGTGCCTTGCAGCTGAGTTCGGAAGCAACCGTTCAGGAAAATGTTTCACATGCTCTGGAAAAAGCCTTTGCCAACGATAAAATGTACCGGGTTATTGATCCGAAATTCATGAAAGATTTTGACCACATGCTGCATGAAGTGCTGGTCAACTACGAAAAAAGGAATTTGACCCTGCTCGACTTCCTTGATTTTTATAGTTCTTATAAAGACAATGTACTGTCTTCAAACACAATTCAGCTGAACCGGCTGAATGCATTTGAGGACATTAATTATTATACAGGAACCGAATTCTTCCAACCTTAATATCCTTTTAAATCATATGCAGATTTCCTACCGCGTTTTGCTCTTATCAGGAGCAATAATTTTTGCCCGTGGAATTTCCGGATGTACAGACAAGCCGGCGCAGGCGGAAGAAAAAAAGGGATACATTCTCCCTGACTCTCTTTTAAAGACGATCGAAATCGATACAGTAACCAACTCACCTGTTCTAAACTCCCTGACCTTAACAGGCAAAGTGGGCTTCAATGAAGACAACGTGATCAAAATTTTCCCGGTCATAAGTGGTCTGGTGTCGGACATCAAAGTGATGGCTGGCGATTATGTGCAAAAGGGCCAGGAGCTGGCAGTTATCAGAAGTTCTGAAATGGCCGGATACAGTAATGATTACCTGACAGCCAGATCCAATGCGGATATTGCCAAGAAGACGATGGATGCCACCAGTGACATGTATAAGAGCGGGCTCGCATCCGAAAGGGATCAATTGGCAGCACAGGAAGGATACAACCAGGCCGTCTCAGCATTCGAAAAAGCCAAACGGGTGCTCAACCTGAACGGAGGTAGTATGAGCGGCGAATATACCGTGCGCTCACCCATTAATGGATTTGTGGTGGAAAGGCAGGTCAACAACAATATGATGATCCGTGCCGATAATGCAACGGGATTATTTACGATCTCCGATCTGAAAAATGTGTGGGTGATGGCCAATGTATATGAATCCAATATTTCTTTCGTAAAAACGGGCGATAGCGTAAGCATCACCACACTCTCCTACCCGGGAAAGATATTCCGCGGAAAAATCGATAAGATCATGAATGTATTGGACCCTTCGAATAAAGTGATGAAGCTTCGGATCGTGCTTTCGAATCCTGACTATCTCCTGAAACCGGAAATGTTTGCCAGCGTAGTAGTAAACACTACAGAAAACAAAAGACAACTCAGCATTCCCTCCCGTGCTCTGATTTTCGATCACAGCCAATATTATGTATTGGTTTACAAATCTCCTTCCGACATTATGATAAGACCGGTTCAGGTTCTAAGTACCGTTGGAGACCGATCTTATATTTCTGAAGGATTAACAGAAGGTGAACACCTGATCGGCACACAGGCCCTTTTAATATACCAGGAACTGAACAGCTAGGTTAAAACCGGACCACGATGAACAAGACCCTCAAGAACATTCTGGGTTTTTCCCTGAAGAATAAATATTTCATTTATTTCGCCACGATTATCCTGGTTATCTATGGAGTGATCACATTTATCAATATGCCCATCGAGGCGTTTCCCGATGTCACAAACACGGAGATCACCGTCATTACCCAGTGGCCAGGCCGAAGCGCGGAAGAAGTTGAAAAATTTGTAACCATTCCAATCGAGATCGCCCTGAACCCGGTAAACAGGAAAACCAGCCTCCGTTCCACCAGTATATTTGGTCTCTCTGTGGTGAAACTGATATTTGAAGATGATGTGCAGGACGCATATGCGCGGACTCAGGTAAATACCATGATTCAGAACGCGCAACTCCCTGAAAATATTAGTCCGCAGGTGCAACCGCCAACCGGACCTACCGGTGAAATATTCCGGTATACACTCACCAGTTCATTCCGGGACCCGAGGGAACTAAAAACCATTCAGGACTGGACTGTAGACCGGGAACTTCGTTCCGTACCGGGTATTGCTGATATTGTCAGTTTCGGAGGCACCGTAAAATCTTACGAAATACAGGTGAATCCCCAGAAAATCGCCGGCCTGGGCATCACACCACTGGATGTATATACTGCCGTAAATAAAAGCAATATCAATATCGGCGGAGATGTAATCAAAAAAAATAACCAGGCATATATTGTACGTGGTATCGGCCTGCTGAATGATATTAATGAGATTAAAAATATTTTTATTACCAATATCAACGGATTACCCGTACTGGTAAAAGATGTTGCCGACGTTCAGATCTCCGGCCTGCCGAGGCTGGGTGAAGTGGGCAGGTCCGATGCTGCAGACAGTAATAAAACACGTATTGTGCAGGATACACGGGATGCTGTGGAAGCAATTGTCCTTATGCGCAAGGGAGAAAATCCCGATAAAGTGATCATGGCCTTAAAATTAAAAATCCTGAAACTCAATGACAGGGTTTTGCCTCCGGATGTTAAAATTGTTCCCTTTTATAATCGTGAAGAACTCATTCACTATGCCACGCATACGGTGATGCACAATCTGATCGAAGGGATCCTGTTCGTTACCCTCATCGTTTCCCTGTTCATGTTCAACTGGCGTACAACCGTGATTGTATCGATCATTATACCATTATCTCTTTTGTTTGCATTTATCTGCCTTCATTTTATGGGCATGTCTGCAAATCTGCTTTCACTCGGCGCAATTGACTTCGGGATCATCATCGATGGTGCCGTGGTAATGGTTGAAGGATTGTTCGTCATGCTGGACCAGGAGGCGAAAATCTTCGGCATGGTTCGCTTCAACAAGCTGGCCAAGATGGGCATGATACGGAAAAAAGGCGCCGAACTGGCGAAAGCCATTTTCTTTTCCAAAGTAATCATCATTACAGCACTGATTCCAATTTTTTCTTTTCAGAAGGTCGAAGGCAAACTTTTTTCTCCCCTTGCTTATACTTTGGGCTTTGCACTGCTGGGCGCACTGATCTTTACATTGACCCTGGTACCTGTGCTCGTCAATGCCCTGCTGAACAAAAATGTAAGGGAAAAACACAATGCCTTTACGCATTTTATGACTGGGAGGATTATGAGCGGATTCCAGTTTGTGTTCCGCAACAAAAGACTTTCACTTGGAATTTCGCTGATGGTGATCGTAGTTGGACTTTATGCTTTCAAATTTTTGGGAACGGAATTCCTTCCCGAACTGAATGAAGGTTCTATCTGGGTAAGAGCTACGATGCCCTATAGTATTTCCCTGGATAAATCCGTTCAGGTTGCGGACCAGATGCGGAGCATTATGATGCAATTTCCCCAGGTGCGAAAAGTAGTTTCGCAAACCGGCCGTCCGGATGATGGCACCGATGTAGCGGGATTCTATAATAATGAATTCGATGTGGCACTTTATCCGCAGGAAGAATGGAATCCAAATATTTCAAAAGATGCTTTGATCGATCAGATGCGAAAATCTTTATCTACGATACCCGGTGCCGAACTGAACTTCTCCCAACCCATCATGGATAATGTGGAAGAAGCAGTGTCGGGTGTGAAAGGATCCATTTGCGTAAAAATATTTGGAGATTCACTGAATTATATGGAAGGCAAGTCAGATGAAGTGTATTCTGTACTTAAAAATGTAAAAGGAATAGAAGATCTGGGTGTGATCCGCAATATCGGTCAGCCTGAACTGGATATCGATCTCGACCAAAGTCGTATGGCGTTATATGGCGTGTCAACCGCCGATGCCAATGCGGTAATCGAAATGGCCATTGGCGGAAAAGCGGTGACAGAATTGTACGAAGGTGTAAGGAAATTTGCAGTGCGCATCCGCTTCCCGGAAGAGTTCCGGACATCTGACCAGGATATCGGAAATTTACTCGTACCCACGTCTTCAGGATCCAAAGTGCCTGTAAAGGAAATTGCAACCATCACTCAGAAAACCGGACCCTGCCTGATCTTCCGGGATGATAATGAAAGATATTCAGCTGTAAAATTTTCTGTAGTCGGCAGGGATATGGGTTCCACCATCAAAGAAGCACAGGAGAAAGTAGAGGAAACAGTAAAACTGAAGAAAGGTTATAATATGGTCTGGCAGGGAGATTTTGAGAACCAGCAAAG
>JBGPBW010000027.1:0-29589 GCA_041481385.1 Puia sp. | reverse complement strand
CGAAATTGAACTGTTTAAACAATTTATGACCGGAGTTCAGGTTTTGGCAGTATATGGGGGAACTTCCATTGGCATGCAGATCCGGGATTTGAAGAGAGGGGTACAGATTGTGGTGGCCACGCCTGGAAGACTGATAGATCTGATCGAAAGAAAAGCCATCAATCTTGAAGAAATAAAATATGTGGTTTTAGATGAAGCTGATGAGATGCTCAATATGGGTTTCCAGGATGATATCGAATTTATTCTTCAGAATACGCCGAAAAGGGACGCTACCTGGTTATTTAGCGCGACCATGCCTCCTGAAATAAAACGGGTAAGTCGTAAGTATATGAAGGATCCCATGGAGATCACTGTCGGCAAAATGAATACGGCAAATAAAAATATTGATCACCAGTATTTTATTACTAATTCTCATCACCGGTATGAGGCGCTGAAACGAATGATTGATTTTAATCCGGGAATCTATGGAATCATTTTTACGCGTACCAAAGCGGATGCGCAAAATATTTCAGAAAAGCTTACCAGAGAAGGATATGATATCGACGCGTTACACGGAGATCTTACCCAGCAGCAGCGCGATAAAGTAATGGGCGAATTCAGGGAAAAGTCCCTTCAGTTGCTGATTGCCACAGATGTAGCAGCCCGGGGTATCGATGTGCAAGGAATTACCCATGTAATCAATTATGAACTTCCCGACGACGTGGAAATATACACACACCGGAGCGGCAGAACCGGAAGGGCTGGAAATACAGGTGTTTGTTTATCCATTATCAATTCCCGCGAACTGGGGAAAATTCGCCAGATAGAACGTATGGTTCAGGTTCCCTTTCATAAAGTGGAGATTCCAACCGGTAAAGATGTATGCAGAAAACAATTTTTTCACTTTATGGAGAAATTGTTATCTGCTGATATCAGCCATGGTGATTACGAAACGTATGTACCCATGCTGGAGGAAAAGTTTGCCGATGTGAGTAAGGAAGAGATTTTAAAAAGAGTCGCGTCCAAAGAATTTTCACGATTTCTGAAATATTATGAAAACAGTGAAGACCTGAACGTACGCGCCGTTCAGCGAGACCGGGAAACTCCGTCACGCGGGCTGAGAGAACGTATACCACTTGGAGCAAGCCGTGGTTTGCCTTCCCGGCCAACTTCAAGTTTTACAGCTGGTAACGGTGATTTCGTAAAACTTTTCGTAAATCTCGGTACCAAGGACGGTTTTTACAAAGCCAGCTTTCTCCAGTTTGTGTTGGATATGAGCGACCTGCGTAAGGAAGTTCTCGGGAAAATTGATATGAAGGAAATGAACAGTTGGATTGAGATCGATAAGAGATCAGCTCCTCAGATGATCCGTGCTATAGACGGGAAAAATTATAAGGGGAGAAGGATCCGGATGAATGATGCAAACAGTCGCTAATGTAAAAAGTAAAAATTAATTTTCAATCATGGTAGTCACCAAATCAATGAAAGAAATCACTCAGGAAGCCTGGGTAAAACGACCCCTGATTATTTCCGGCCCTTGCAGCGCAGAAACTGAGGAACAGGTCATGCAAACAGCTGCGCAACTGCAACAAACCGGCAAAGTAGATATCATGCGTGCAGGCATCTGGAAACCCAGAACCCGCCCGGGAAGTTTTGAGGGCATTGGAACCAAGGGTCTTCCCTGGCTGCAAAAAGCCAGAGATCTCACCGGCATTCCGATAGCGGTGGAAGTAGCTACTGCCAAACAGGTAGAAGACGCCCTGCATTTTGATGTAGATGTTCTATGGATTGGTGCCCGTACTACCGTCAACCCGTTCAGTGTGCAGGATGTGGCAGATGCGCTTCGGGGGGTGGACGTCCCTGTATTGATTAAGAATCCGATTAATCCGGATCTGGAACTTTGGATCGGTGCTGTGGAACGTGTCGCAAAAGCTGGTATCAAACAAATCGGTCTGATCCACCGTGGCTTTAGCTCGTATGGGAATACCGAATACCGGAATGCCCCTATGTGGCATCTGGCGATCGAAATGAAACGCCGCCACCCGGGAATGTTATTTATTAATGACCCTTCACATATATGTGGTCGCCGCGATATCCTGCAGGAAGTTGCACAAACGGCGATCGACCTGGATTTCGATGGGCTGATCATTGAAAGTCATGTTGATCCGGACAATGCATGGAGCGACGCTAAACAACAAGTTACACCCGCAAGGCTGGCAGAAATCCTATCTGCGATCCGCTGGCGTAATGAAGACTCAGCCTCAGAAGAATACCATGCAGCACTGGAAAAGTTGCGGCAGCAAATCAATCATCTCGACGATGAACTTATGCAGATTTTGGGAGAGAGAATGAAAATTTCTGAAAAAATAGGTCAATATAAAAAAGATAATAATATAACCATCCTGCAAACCAATCGCTGGAATGCCATCCTGGACAGGGCTTTTAAAAAAGGCGATAAACTCGGACTAAGCCAGGAATTCATAACTAAATATTTTGACGCTGTGCACATGGAAAGTATTAATCACCAAAATAAAGTGATGAACGCTTAAGATGATTCACATATGCTGAAAAAAACCGTTTCATTCTCTGCTTCAAAGACCATATGTTATTTTGATGCATCCTTTTCTCAAATCGGAACCCTGATAGATAAAGAGAGGTGCATATTTATTACTGACCAGCATGTATATGATCACCAAAGGAAACATTTTAAAAACACAAAATGCATAAAAATTCCTGCTGGAGAATCTTTTAAGGTTCAATACATAGTTGATCAGATCATCGAACAACTGATCGGCTATGGTGCAGACCGGTCCACCACGGTTGTTGGAGTAGGTGGTGGTGTAGTGACTGACATTACCGGTTATGTCGCATCCGTCTACATGCGCGGCATACCTTTTGGATTTGTGCCGACTTCCATACTTGGCATGGTGGATGCATCCATTGGCGGCAAGAATGGTATTGATGTTGGCAATTATAAAAATATGGTCGGCGTGATACGCCAGCCCGGATTCTTATTTTACGACGTAAGCCTGCTCCAGACACTTCCCATTGAAGAATGGATAAATGGATTTGCCGAGGTGATCAAACATGCTGCGATTAAAGACGCCAGTCTTTTCAGAGATCTGGAAAAAAATTCCGTTATCAGTTACAGAAAGGACAAAAAGTTACTGACAGAACTCATTCGTAAAAATGTTATGATCAAAACGGCTGTTGTTCAGAAAGATGAATTTGAAGGAAATGAACGCAGACTTCTGAACTTTGGCCATACGCTGGGTCATGCAGTTGAAAATGTATACCATTTACCTCATGGGCATGCTATTTCCATCGGCATTAAAGCTGCCTGCCTGATTTCGGAGGAAATGTTGAATTTTAAAGAAACCGCCCGCGTCACCGGCCTACTACTACAGTATGGATTACCGATTGATATACCGGTTGATTTTGGGAAAGTCGTAGAGATTATGCGCATGGATAAAAAGAAAACACGGAATATCATGAATTACGTGTTACTGGAAAAACTGGGGAAGGCGGTAATCAAACCCATTCCCATGAATCATCTTGAAAAACTACTTTATTCTATTGCCCGTGCGAGATAATAAGCGATGAACATTACCATTTCACCATCTACTGTTAAGGGTAGCCTGCAGGCGCCGGCCTCCAAGAGTTCCATGCAAAGAGCTTGTGCAGCCGCGCTGATTTCACAAACAAAAACACGCATCATTAACCCGGGATCTTCCAATGACGACCTTGCCGCATTACGCGTCATTCGTGGGTTGGGAGCAACTGTTGAAAACCAATCAGATGGATCCCTGTGTATAGAAAGCCACGGGATCAAACCGGTGAATAATTTTGTGAATTGCGGAGAAAGCGGGCTCGGAATCAGGATGTTTGCTCCGCTGGTTGCGCTTAGCAGTTCACCGATGACTATTGAGGGAGAAGGCAGCCTGCTGGGACGGCCTATGGATTTTTTTGACAATGTTTTCCCCAGCCTGGGTGTTGAAGTCAGATCGAATATGGGCAGACTTCCTCTGATAATCAGAGGTCCATTGATGCCAGCAGATATTCAGATAGACGGATCTCTGAGCTCCCAGTTTCTGACGGGATTGTTATTGGCCTATTCAGCTTTAGATGCAAAGGACGTTACAATTGGAGTAGCTAATCTGAAAAGCCGCCCTTATATCGATCTAACGCTGTCGGTTATGCGCGCATTTGGTTTGAAAGTTCCTGAGAATAAGGACTATTGCCAATTTTATTTTTCCTCAGAATCCTGGGTTAATCCTAAGAAAACCAACGAATATAAAGTCGAAGGTGATTGGAGCGGAGGTGCTTTCCTGCTGGTAGCAGCGGCGATTGCTGGTCGCGTTACAATCCGCGGACTGGACCCGGATTCTACACAGGCAGATAAAAGTATTCTGCAGGCATTAAGGGATGCAGGTGCTTCTGTTAACATAGAAGGAAGTGAAATACGTATTGCGCCTGGAAATTCCGGGTATCTGCAGGCATTTCATTTTGATGCTACAGATTGTCCGGATCTATTTCCGCCGCTGGTCGCGCTCGCCTCAGTTTGTCAGGGATCGAGTTTTATAAAAGGTGTGAGTCGACTGGCACATAAAGAGAGTGACCGGGCCCGCACGTTACAGGAAGAATTCGGAAAACTGGGCGTTGATATTTTAATCAACGGTGATGTGATGGGGATTCATGGAATCGCGATACTCAAGGCGGCAAGGGTTCATTCCAGGCACGATCATCGCATTGCAATGGCTACTGCAGTTGCTGCTTTACGCGCAGACGGTCCCGTAATGATAGAAAAAGCTGAAGCCATCAATAAATCCTATCCGGTATTTTTTGACGATCTTACCAAACTAGGTGCTTCTGTTCATATATTAGATAAGATATTTTAACATGAATTCATTTGGCCGTTTGTTCAGGATGACAATTTTTGGTGAATCACACGGAGTAGGCGTGGGTCTGATTCTGGATGGATGTCCTGCAGGATTATTATTAAAGCCAGAAGATTTTTTTGAGGATCTTGAAAGAAGGAAAGGGGGTCTGCAAAAAGGTACAACACCGCGTCAGGAGTCTGACCTGCCTGTTTTTAAAAGCGGAATCTTTAATGATCATACCACAGGTGCTCCAATAACCATTCTTTTTGAAAATAATAATATACGCCCGGGCGATTATGAAAAGCTAAGAGCTATTCCACGCCCGGGTCATGCAGATTTTGTAGCACATGAAAAATTTGGAGGTTTTGAAGATTACCGGGGTGGCGGTCATTTCAGCGGGCGGTTAACAGTTGCGCTCGTAGCTGCAGGGGTGATTGCAAAGAAATTATTGCAGTTGGTGCGGACACAATTGCATGCTGAAATTCTGGAAATAGGCGGCCTTACCGATTTGGACGCCGGCCTGCAGAAAGCCATCGATGCTAAGGATTCTGTAGGTGGCATTGTAGAATGCCGTGTGCAGAACCTGCCGGGTTCTCTTGGTGAGCCCTTTTTCAATAGTGTGGAGTCTTTAATTGCACACGCCGTGTTTTCGATACCCGCCGTACGCGCCATTGAATTTGGAACCGGATTTGCGGCTGCCCGAATGTTTGGATCCCAACACAATGATCCGATCGTAGATAAAACCGGCCGAACTTTAACGAACCATGCCGGAGGCGTTGTTGGCGGTATTAGTAATGCAAACGAGTTGGTGTTCCGGATCGCAATCAAGCCAACGTCATCTACTCCGAAAGAACAGGAAACTTTTAATCGGGAAACCGGAACGCGGGAATTATTTTCAGTGAAAGGACGTCATGACCTTTGCATCGCACTGCGGGTGCCGGTTGTGCTGGAAGCCGTAACAGCATTGGTTTTGACAGATCTCCTGTTACTGGAACAGAAAATTCCACGCGTATTAAAGAGAAAGGAATAAAGCCCGATTACCTGAGCTGAACACTATTCAATTCCTGAAAACTCAGATCAAGCACTTCAAAATCACCTGTTTCCGGCCAGCTATAATGCCACCACTCGGAGAAAAGAGGAATAAAACCATATTTCTCCATGGCATGTCCTAATAATTCCCGGTTTGCAATTCGTTTTGAATCAACTTTGGTGAAATTCTGATAAGCCGAGTCAGAAAAATTATCAAAACCCGTTGGCATGGGTAATAATTTGTGAGTTTTAGCATCGGCCAGCGTAAGATCTACTGAAATACCCCGGTTATGTCCGCTGCCTTTTGCCGGATTTGCCGCATACCGCTCATCCTTTATCGTATTCCATAAATCAATCGTGACGGAATATGGCCTGTAAGCATCGAAAATAACGAGAACAATGCCCCGTTTCGCCAGCTCCCGGCTCACGCTGTCCAACGCTTCGTAAGCTTGTTTTCTCAGGAAGGTTGTGTGGGTGTATTCCGGATACAAATTCTTATGCAGAAAATTGTCTTTTCCCGCATAACGCAAATCCATTATGATTCCCGGGATATTTGAAAGAGATACCATTTGTTTTTCAGGATGATTTCGCAAGCTTTCCTTATAAAGAGGAATTGAATTGATATACGTCAGGCCATAGGGGCTTACCGGAAGTTTTTGAGCGAATATCAGGCAGGAAAATACGAGAAAAAAAACGGTTATACATGCTGATTTTACGGAGGTGTTCATTATTTTGTTATTCATTCAATATGTCGTTTCTTTAAAGGCCCCGGCCTGCGAAGTGATTATGGGTGGCCTGCTGAAAAATATACAAACCGGGCTTAACTGATGAAACAATACAGATCGTACTTTTTGATTATTCTGACGGCTATTTCTTTTGTTCAATGTAAAAGTAAAGGAGAAAACGGTTCCGAAAAAGACATCGTTATAAATCCTGCTAAACTTGCAGAAAACACAACTGAAGATATTCACCACACACTTGATTACCTGAAAACAACCCAGGGTCAGCTTAACGATACGGTAAAGATTCATTTTACGGGTTTGATGGATAGTTTATATGGGACCTTTCAATATAAGCCCGTATGGTTCCGGGATGAAAAGACCATTCCCGAGGGGCGTTCATTGATAAACCTCATTCAAAATTGCCGTTTTTGGGGCCTGTTTCCCAATGATTACCATTATAATATGTTGTCTTTCATTGAGCGGGCCTTTGTCCTCGATACGAATGCTGCACGTAACGCCGCTTTTTGGGCCCGCAAAGATCTCCTGATGACCGATGCATTTTTGCAATTGGTCAAAGACCTGAAACTAGGCAGGATTCCACATGACAGTGTTACACTGCGAACAGACACCGTTTTAAAGGATAGTTTTTACATATCGGCATTAAATCAGGCTCTGCAAACGGGTAATATCTCGCAGGTACTGCATAATCTCGAACCGCATTCCAGAGGATATGATTCGATCAAAACTTATATCAGTACTTTTCTGGATTCTGCCAATTTTGCACCATTTACTTATTTGGTCTATCCCTATACAGATTCTGTAAGTTTTTTCCATCAGTTGCAAAAACGACTGGTTGAAACGGGTAATCTATCTGATTCCATTCCGCCGATGGACACTGTAAAATTCAAATCAGCACTCAGGCGATTTCAAAAAAAATACGAATACAAAATCACCGGCCATATCACAAATTCTATCGTAGACCGTCTGAACAACACCGATCTCGAAAAATTCAGACACATTGCGGTTACGCTTGACCGCTATAAACAACTGCCCGATTCCTTTCCAGAAACTTATGTGTGGGTAAACCTCCCTGCCTATACTCTTCGGCTGATAGACCACGATACGGTTGTGTTTTCGTCAAAAGTGATTGTTGGCGGGCCGATGACAAGATCTCCGGTGCTGACCAGTGAAATATCCAATTTCATTACCATGCCACAATGGACGGTTCCCTATAGTATTATTTTTAAAGAGATGTTGCCCCAAATCATAAAAGATGTCGACTACCTGGAAAAAGAAAACCTGATGGTAGTTAACGATGAAGACAGCGTCCTGGATCCGCACACCATCAACTGGAAAAGGCTCAACAGAACCCATTTTCCCTATCAAATCAAACAAAAGCAGGGTGATGATAATTCTTTGGGTGTCATCAAATTCAATTTCAGGAATAAATACAGCGTATATATGCATGATACCAATGTGCGCTGGATGTTCAGCAAATCTTACCGTGCCATCAGTCACGGGTGTGTGCGGGTAAAGGAATGGAATAAACTTGCGAATTACCTGGTTCGGAACGATAGTCTCCGATATCCGCCCGATACTTTGAAAGCTTATATCGCCAGGGGTGAAAAACATATAATCAGCGGTTTTCATAAGCTTCCCCTGTATATCCGGTATTTTACCTGTGAAGGAAAAGATGGTAAAATCGTTTTTTATGAAGATATTTATGATGATGACAGAGACCTGATCCGGAAATATTTTATGAATAAGAGCGTTTATTGAGCATTAAGGCCATAGGCGACCGGCTGGAACGCGGAACGCATAAAGCTTCCATCATGAAAAAATCCATCATCCTGCTCACCTTTCTTGCTTCCGCTTTCGTTTCGGAGGCACAGGAAAAAACTGAAACTGCAACTCCGCAAAGCACTCATCATAAATCCAAAAAGGCAAAACGAAAAACCCGTAAGGAGAAGATCCACTATGGAACCGCCAGTTTTTATGCGAATAAATTCGAAGGACGACAAACCGCCAATGGTGAAATATTCAGCCAGAAAAAATTGACAGGTGCCAGTAATATCCTGCCTTTGAATCAATGGGTACGGGTGACCAATACACGGAATAATCTGGCCGTCGTACTGCGAATTACGGATCGAATGCACAAAGACAATAAAAGGCTGATTGACCTCAGCAAAGCAGCAGCGAAAAAATTAAAATATACAGGATACGGGCTGGCGCATGTCAAAGTGGAAGTGCTTGGCAGAAAACTACCTGATGGAATCGCCCGCGACTAACCATAATTTATAATCAGGCAACGGCTTTATTCACCAGGGCCGCTGCTTCACTGAGTAATATGGCACTTTGCACCTTGAGTCCGCTTTCCTCTATCAGTTTTTTTGCTTCTATAGCGTTAGTTCCCTGGAGACGCACGATAATAGGTACATGAATGGTTCCGATAGAATGATAAGCATCAATAACCCCCTGCGCTACACGGTCGCACCGAACAATACCACCAAATATATTTATGAGAATGGCCTTCACCTTGGGATCTTTCAGGATGATGCGAAACCCGGCCTCCACCGTTTGTGCGTTAGCGGATCCGCCGACATCCAGGAAATTTGCCGGTTCTCCGCCACTGAGTTTAATCATATCCATGGTAGCCATAGCCAGACCTGCACCATTTACCATACAACCTACATTGCCATCCAATTTGACGAAATTGAGGTTATACTTACCCGCTTCGACTTCTGTGGGATCTTCCTCACCGATATCACGCATGCCTTCCAGATCCGGATGCCGCATCAGCGAATTATCATCGAGGTTCATCTTGCAATCCACTGCAATGATTTTATCATCGCTGGTTTTGAACAGGGGATTAATTTCGAGCATGCTGCAATCCAGACCTACATAGGCATTATATAAATTGGTGACGAACTTTGTACAATTTTTAAATGCTCCTCCGGTAAGGCCGAGATTGAACGCAATCTTTCTGGCCTGGAAACCCTGAAGAGCAGCTCCGGGAAACACCCATTCTTTGAATATTTTATCAGGTGTTTTATGGGCTACCTCTTCGATATCCATGCCACCTTCCGTACTATACATAAATACATTCTGGCCCTTCGCCCGGTCTAATAAAATGGATAGGTAAAATTCCTTAACCGGTGACGCTCCTGAATAATAGACATCCTGGGCTACCAACACTTTATGTACAATCTTCCCGGCCTCGCCTGTCTGTATGGTAATCAGTGTACCACCGAGCATATTGGATGCAAAATTTCGAACGTCTTCAGCATTTTTGGCAACAGCCACTCCGCGTTGATCTGTTCCTTTGATTTTGCCTTTTCCACGTCCCCCGGCATGAATCTGAGCCTTCACTACAGCATAAGCATTTCCTGTATTTACCTTAATCTGTTTGTATGCTTCTTCTGCTGCATTTGCTGTATCGACGGGTATGCCTTCCTGGACGGGCACATTATATTTTTTTAGCAATTCCTTGGCCTGATATTCATGCAGATTCATCGTGGAAAAATTTGAACGAATTTAGCAATAAAACCCTGAATGCTTTAAAAACTCAGCTGGTTATTTTAGGTAGTGTTTTTCAATCAGCTGCATGTGATGTAACTCGTGCCCTGCGATATGATAAATAAGGGCCCGGACACTATATCTGTTTTTATTGGCAACACCTTTTCTGGCGAAAGCTTCATCGGGCAAGTTTTTAAATAAAGTGAGTGTTGTCTTTCGGACCGTTTCATATTCTTCCAGTATGCTCTCAAGAGTTCTGTCATTGGCCCCGGAATATACTGCATAATCATCCTGTTCAAATCCGGGAAGCTCTGTACTGTCATTTCTCCCAAAGCGCAAAGCCCGGTAAGTATATATACGTTCATCATCTATGATATGCACCAGCATTTCTTTTATTGTCCATTTGCCTTCGGCATACCGGTGCAGCATGGATCCTTCCGGAAAAGAAAGTATCAGGTATTGCATCTTTTTAAAATTCTCGCTGAGGTGTTGCAAAACCAAACCATCATCCGGAACCAGGTTAATGTACATGGATGCATAAGCGGGATATTCGGTTTCATTCGGTTTGTCAATCTTTCTCATTGGAATAATGATTACCGTGAATGTAAGCAGAATAAAAATACCCCGACTGCGGGGCATTCTCAATTATTCATATTTAAAAATTCAGGATAATCTATGGGGTGGACGTAGACTTCAGTTTGTTCTTAAATACTTTTTCAAATTTCTCTACTTTTGGTCTGATCACGAAAGAGCAATAGGGTTGACTACCGTGCAGGCGGAAATAATCCTGGTGATAATCTTCAGCGGCATAAAAATGAGTAAACGGTGTGATTTCGGTGACGATGGGATTATTGTATGCACCACTTTTATCCAGTTTGATTTTATATTCCTCCGCTTTTCTTTTTTGTTCTGCATCGTGGTAAAATATAACACTGCGGTACTGCGTGCCAACATCATTCCCCTGACGATTCAGCGTGGTGGGATCATGTGCTTCCCAAAATACTTCCAGTAATTCGTCGAAACTGATCACTTTCGGATCATAAATGATCTGCAAACATTCGGCATGGCCGGTTGTGCCCGTACAAACTTCTTCATAGGACGGGTTCTTGACCGTTCCACCGGAATAGCCAGACACCACTTTTAGAACGCCCTTCAATTCCTGGAAAACGGCTTCTGTGCACCAGAAACAGCCGGTACCAAATGTGGCTGTGTCCGTTTTGACACCTGCCGGGATGGCTTCATCGCGCATAGCTATAGGTTGTTTAGTAGATGGATTACATGAAGAAATTGAGATCAGCCCAGTTAATACTAATGATAACATAATGATTTTCATTCTTTTTTCTTATGTAATATACGAGGCATCACAAATTCCGGATTGTAAGATATATGACAAATGGAGGCTTTTAAATGTTCGTTAACTAACTTTGTTTTGAATGATACGCTATTACCCGGAATCCGCCCTGGAACAGCTGGAATTTAACAAGATCAGGGATTTACTCACTGAGAAATGTAAATCTGTTTATGCCAGGGAAAAAGCAACTTCCCTCCGGATTCATACCCGGAAGGAATTTATAGAAGTCGAATTACAGAGAACCGCAGAGTTTAAGAGTCTGTTGGATCTGGGGCAGCATTTTCCTATTGCGGACACACTGAATCTTTCCCGGGAAATTAAACTTCTTGGACTACCCGGGGCAGTCCTGAGCGGCGAACAGTTTCTCTGGATTCGTAAGCTCGCAGAAGCCCTGCGTCAGGTTTTTCACTGGTTCGACCGGGAACGGCGGCTGGCTTTTGCAGGCCTGGCTTCGGTCATTAAAGAAACTTACTATGAAAAAGCGATCATCGATCGCATCGACGAGATACTTGAAGAAAATGGCCAGGTAAAGGACAAAGCATCTTCTGAACTGGCTGAAATCCGGATGTCTCTTTATAAAAAACGCAACGAGATTCGTCGGGTTTTCGACAAGATCGTCGCTAAACTCAATAAAGCCGGTTTCGTAGCTGAAACTGAGGAAGCATTCCTGAACGGACGTCGTGTTGTGGCTGTATTTGCGGAGCATAAAAGGCAGATTAAGGGTATCCTGCATGGTGAAAGCGATAGTCGGAAAACTTCCTTTATCGAACCGGAGGAGACGATCGGACTTAATAATGAAATATTTTCACTTGAGCACGCTGAAGGCCGTGAGATAAACCGCATCCTTCGCGAATTGACTGCCCGGCTTTCGGTTTTCGCGCCTCTCCTGGGCATTTACCACGATATTGTAGGCGAATACGATTTTATCCAGGGCAAAGCCAGGCTGGCAATGGATATCAATGGAATTTATCCCAGCCTGCAGGATGGATCCCACATTCACTTGGTTCAGGCCATTCACCCTTTATTGTACCTGTATCACAAAAAATCCCATAAGCCGACCATTCCCGTAAATCTGAAACTGGACGACAAAAACCGGATCCTGGTGATTTCCGGTCCAAATGCCGGAGGGAAAACGGTTACCATGAAAACAGTGGGCTTACTGCAATGTATGATGCAGGCGGGGCTGCTGGTTCCCGTACATCCGCACTCCACGATGGGTATTTTTAAACAAATCATGATTCATATCGGGGACACCCAAAGTCTGGAGTTCGAACTGAGTACATACAGTTCACACCTGATCAATATGAAGCATTTTATGGAACAATCCGGCGGCCGTACTCTTTTCTTTATCGACGAACTGGGCAGCGGAAGTGATCCAAATCTGGGAGGAGCTTTTGCTGAGGTGATCCTGCAGGAACTGGTAAAAAGACATGCATTCGGAATTGTGACAACGCATTACCTGAACCTTAAGGTGATGGCAAATAAAACAACCGGTATTGTAAATGGGGCCATGGCCTTTGATGAGAAAAGTTTGCAACCTATGTATCAGCTGATCATTGGTAAGCCGGGCAGTTCCTATACTTTTTCTATAGCCGAACGAATTGGCCTGGATCCCGAACTGATTAAAAGCGCACGCAGACTGGTGGATGAAGACCATTTCAGGCTGGACAAGTTGCTCAACCGAACTGAGCAGGATCTGCGCGACCTGGAGCAAAAGGATAAGGAACTTCAGAAAATACTGAAAGAAAATGAAAAACTTAAAGCAGAGCTTGAAAAAACCCTGGAAAAGGAAAAACACCAGCAGCAATTGCAGATACTGCAGGAGCAAAATAAGATATCCGCCGAACGTTATGCCTATCTCAAGGATATGGAAAGAAAACTGAAACAGATTATATTCGACTGGAAGAAAGCTGAAAACAAACAGGAAGTGTTTAAACAAATGCAGGCACTTTTGTTCAGCCAAAAAGAAAAACCTCAATCAGAAAAAATTAAAAGAAAGTTTGAGGATAAATATGCAGTGGTGGAAGGCAATATCGAAGTTGGTGATGTGGTTAAAATGAAAAAAAACCATCAGGTGGGAACCGTAAAGGAAATTAGGGGAAGAAAGGCTGTTGTACAGGTTGGATTGATACCGATTACCATAAACCTTACCGACCTGATGCGTATACGCGATAAAGTGAAACCTGAAACGTCTGCTTAAAGTTTGTATATGAATGTAAAACAATTGGCAGCTGAGAAAGCGGTAACTTTTTTGGATGACGGGATGACGATTGGACTCGGCACAGGTTCCACTGCATACTGGGCAATCGAAAAAATAGGGGAAAAGGTCAATAAAGAAGGTTGGAAGATCAAAGCAATTGCAACGTCAATACGGTCAGAAGAACAGGCTTTGGGTCTGGGCATCCCAATCGTAAATTTTTCCTCAGCACGATCCATCGATGTGACCATTGATGGAGCGGATGAAGTGGATGGTTGTTTACAACTCATTAAGGGGGGTGGGGGTGCCCTTCTCAGGGAAAAAATTGTGGCTACCAATAGTTTGCAGATGATTGTTGTAGCCGACGAATCCAAATGGGTTAAAACCCTGGGAAAATTTCCTTTACCCGTGGAGGTTATTCATTTTGGTTGGGAGCTGACATTTGAAAAATTAGAACAGCTCGGATGTGTGGCCAAACGCAGGATGAATGGCACTGACCCTTACCTAACCGATAATGGAAATTTTATCGTGGATTGTGCATTTGAAAAAATAAACGACGCACCCAAGCTGCATGCAGCAGTTAATGAGATTACCGGAGTAGTGGATAATGGCTTATTTATTCAGGTTGCCACTAAACTCATACTGGGGTTTAACGATGGAACTACCCGGATTCTTGGTAGATAAAACTTTTTTTATGATTTCTTCGGGCCTGCTCAAATCTATCAGGAAGGCTCTTCGCTTTATATTAAAAAAACCCGTAACCTGGTTGGCGGAAAAAGTTTCTTCGGCGCCGGATAAGGCATCGGTAATTGACGCATTGACGTCTTTATACAAAGAGTCTGGGAAATCAAAGAATAAAAAACTAAAACACCTGAACCTCGATGGGGTTAATGGACGAATTATTATTCTGAGCGACCAGCATCGGGGAGCCCGTAATGGTTCGGACGATTTTGGGCCCTGCGAAAAATCATATCTCACTGCGCTTGAATATTACAATAAGGAAAAGTTCTATTTTATCAACCTGGGAGATTGTGAAGAGTTATGGGAAAATACCATGTTCAGTATCGCGAAATGCAACAAGTTAGTATATGCTGCAGAAGGTCTTTTTATCAAAAGAGATGCTTATTGCAAAGTTTTCGGTAATCACGACCTCTTCTGGGACAATGACCCGTTGTCGTCCTATTGGCTGAAGAAAATTTATGGTAAGGCCATCAGGATATTTACAGGTGTGGTGATCCGGGTAAATTTCAGCTCTACAGCTTTCCTGGACATTTTTTGTACTCACGGTCATCAGGGTGATAAACAAAGTGATGGTAATATTTTCAGCAAATGGTTCGTGAGTTATGTCTGGGGTCCCCTTCAGAATTTTCTTGAAATCAATATCAATAGTACTTCAGCAAACGACAACCTGAAAACATTACACAATATGTACATGTATGACTGGAGTGCAGCCCAGGATAAAGTTCTGCTGATAACGGGTCATACCCATCAACCTGTTTTTAATTCCCTGACCCATCTTGAACGGTTATACCAAGGCCTGGAAAAAGCACGAATCCGGGGAGATGCCGAAGAAGTTAAGAAAATCATGGGCGAGCTCCCGCGTCGCAAACGCGAATATGATTTTATTAATCATTCCTTCGAAACAATGAAACCAACCTATTTCAATTCCGGCTGCTGTTGTTTCGACGACGGTACCATTACGGGTATTGAAATCAGTGATGGAAATATCCGCCTGATCAAATGGCGTCTCGTAAATGGCAAGCCAGAAAGAATATTGGCAGAAGAAGAAGCATTAAATGTACTGGCAAAGAAGATAGGCATCGAAAACTAAGTTTTTGTGGGTTCGACTGTGGATATAACAACAAAGACTTCGAATCTTTACGAAGTCTTTGTTGTGTGTAAACGAAAATATTCTGGATAAAGCTAATGCCAGCAATCTAACTTACATGCTTGCGTGCAGGTAATCTTTTAGCTGGGAAATAGTTTCCTGCTGGTGTTGAATGGTTTCACGGATCAGGTCATGAATGGAAACGATTCCGAAAATTCTATCCTGTTCAAACACAGGTAAATACCGGATGTTCTTATCCGCCATTAACTGCATACAATGTTCGATACTGTCGTGCAGGTTTACTGCCGGCAGGTCGTTGGACATGATTTCAGAAACTGGTGTATCCGTAGAGGACTTCCCTTTGAGAATTACTTTCCGGGAATAATCCCGTTCAGTCATGATGCCCAGATAAGTCTGGTTATCCATGACCATTACAGATCCGATATTCTGGAACGACATAATACGAAGCGCTTCCAAAACTGAAGTTGTGGGGGAAACCGCGGTTATTTTTCTTTCCTTGTGAAGAAAAATGTCAGATACTTTTTTCATGCCGGGCCATTTTTTAAGTGAGCAATCGTTTCAGGTAAATTACAAATAATTATCTGATAATCGACTCCGAATGTGTTCTGGCTTTAACATCGGTACTAAATCCAAGCCAAAAAGGCCGGCATTTGCCGGCCATCTCCAAACAGGATCAAGGTTTAATGGAAAATAATTTAAGAGGGGAGAGTGGGGAACTTTCCCGGTTTATAGCACAATGTCCTGATAAAGAGTACTATATAGATCCTTCGGGTCGACGGACCAATAGATAGCGTTGGATAGTTGATGTATAATGCCCGTCTGGTAATTCTGGATCCCGTCCTCTATTCAGTACGTAATATGGGCGAAAAGGGTTTTGCGGTTTAAAAATAAACCTGAATTGGTAACCAGGGGCTCTATGACGGGATTTGCCCGGGTGGTGATTTAAAGGTACTTTTATTGATTAAAATCGGATTAAACATGACCAATCAGTTGTTTTTATTATCCATGCCGGGAGGCAGTGAATGGATTCTTATCGTTATTGCTGTGCTGGTGTTATTTGGAGGAAGAAAAATTCCAGAATTCATGAAGGGTTTAGGTAAAGGAATGCGGGAGTTCAATGATGCAAAAAATAATGTAAAACAGGAGTTCGAGAATGGCATGAATGAGCCTCAGAAACCTGCTTCCACACCTGCTTCCAAAAATTAACGGCACATATAAAATAGGCCCGGGTTAAATGTAAATTTACCAGGGCCGTTATTTGGATATCTGTCTAACGGGCGCCTGTAACTGGCGGAAGATCTCGTAACAGCATAGTGTTTCTATTAGCCATTTCCCATGCTGTATAAAATACCAGCTGAGCCCTTTTAACCATCAGTTCATAATTTATCTTATCCGGCGTATCTGTAGGTTTGTGATAATCTTTGTGAATTCCATCGAAATAAAAAATAATGGGGACGCCTTTCCGGGCAAAATTGAAATGATCGCTTCGGTAGTAGATCCGCTCCGGATCTTTGGGATCATTAAATTTATAATCGAGTTCCAGGCCGGTATATTTCTTATTCATCGCTACACTTATCGTATGCAGGTCTGAGCTGAGTTTGTCATCACCAACAATATAAACGTAGTTATTGGAATCTCCCTGTTTTTTACCCGGATCCCTGCGGCCGATCATATCAATATTGAGGTCAGCTGTGGTCGAATTCAACGGGTAAACGGGATGATCCGTATAATATTCCGAACCCCACAGTCCTTTTTCTTCACCGGAATTAGCCAGAAATAAAATGCTGCGTCTGGGTCCTTTTCCTGCTGCCTTTGCTCTTGAAAATGCTGCCGCCAGTTCCAAAAGACTTACTGTACCCGAACCATCGTCATCTGCTCCAAAATAAATGACTGAATCTTTTCTGCCCAGGTGATCATAGTGCGCCGAGATAACAAGCAGTTGGTCTTTGAGGTCGCTGCCTTCAAGGTAACCGAGCACATCGGTACTTTGCAACATCAGGGTTTCTTTATTGATAGACACCCGGATATTCGCAGGAAATATTTTTGGCTCCAGCAAACCTGCTTTTGCCTTTTCAAATTCATCGCCCATTATAGTACGGGCCATATTTTCAGAAATGTATATACTATTGGGTCTGATTTTAGATTGAAAATATTTTAGGTACATACTGCCTTTGTCCGGTATGGGCCGGTGGGGAAAATCTTCCTGGATGATAAATACGGCTATGGCGCCATGTTGCATAGCGGCATCGAGTTTGGCGAAAGAGTTAAAAGCTTTTTTGTTTGCCTGTGTCTGTACATATCCTGGGGGATATCCACTGAGTATCATCACTGGTTTACCGGCTATATTCTGACCCTGGTAATCATCATGCAGGGAATCTGAAAGTCCGTAACCCATAAAGGCGATTTCGGAGACACCAAATGACGTCGTATGCCCGTTGGTCATTCGGATGTCGAAATCTTTATTGAAAGAAAAGGAAATACCATTTATTTCAACGGAAGTGGAGATGAGGCTGTCCTGATATACAGGATAAGCTAACTGGAAACTGTCGCTATTTCCTGGTTTCAGGCCGATACTCTTAAAATAATCTTCAATATACAGGGCAGCTTTACGCTGACCCGGAGTTGCTGTTTCTCTTCCCTCGAAAGCTGGACCTGCAATCTGGTACAGGTGCTTTTGAAGATTTTCTGATTTGATACTGTTGGCAAAGCTTACCGGATCTGCTTTTTTCTGTGCGGTTCCAATAAAAACAAATCCGGTACATAAAACAGAGAGCAATATTTTCATGGGGTCAAATATATTGAAGTCCCTGTCAATATATTATGACTGTTTTACAAATTCAGCACTCGCATGAATTTTCACTTCATCGCCCAGCACAACACCACCGGCTTCTGTAGCCGCATTCCAAACAAGGCCAAAATCCTTACGGTTGATCTTTCCCTCAATACTAAAGCCGGTTCGGGTATTGCCCCAGGGATCATTGATCACGCCACCATGTTCAACATGAAGTGCAATATTCTTAGTTATGCCATGAAAACTCATTGCACCATGTAGTGTGTATTCCTCACCGGAAATCCTTTCCAGCCGGGAGCTTACGAATGTAAGGACAGGGTATTTGGAAGTTTCAAAAAAATCCGCACTTTTCAGATGTCCGTCGCGCTGCTCGTTATTCGTGGTAATGGAATCCACTTCGGAAGCAAAGCTGACCTTGGCCGTTTCAAAATTTTCACCTTCAGTTTCCAAATCCGCAGTAAATTTTCCAAAAGAACCGGTCACATGGGTGATCATAAGATGACGAACCTTAAACTGAATTTCAGTGTGGGTTGGGTCAAGTATCCATTTAGTCGTTGCCATGATTTTTATTTTAATGTTTAAACATCAAAGATAAGAATTTTCCTTTAAATACAGAATATTTCTCTCAAATCCTGTTAATATAACTCTCGTGGTTTAACCAGATCGGGCATTTGACAGACGAATGGTTACCTTTGCAGCCGTTTTATGAAATCAGGATTCGTTAATTTATTTGGAAAGCCGAATGCGGGTAAAAGCACGCTGCTGAATGTCCTCATGGGAGAAAAACTGGCGATTGTGTCCCACAAGGTTCAAACGACGCGGCATAGGATCAAAGGCATTCTGACCACTCCCGGATACCAGATGATTCTTTCGGATACACCTGGCATTATTGATCCAAGATATAAGCTGCACGAAAAAATGATGGACGCCGTAAAGCAGGCGGTAGCCGACACCGACCTGGCGTTGCTGCTGCTCGACGGCCAGGATAATCTCGAAGAAAACGATCAGATTTTTTCAGCACTTCATCTGAAAGTACCTGCTATCGTTCTGATCAATAAGAGCGAACGAATGAAGGAACCGGATATCGCTATGGCAACAGCCTTTTTTCAGGAAAAAAAATATGCAACAGATATTCTTGCCATTTCTGCGCTCAAAAAAATAAATACTGAGCAGCTGATGGACCGCATAGTTACCCATTTGCCTGAAGGGGAACCTTTTTTCGACGGGGATGAGATGACTGACCGGCCTGTTAAATTTTTTGTCGGTGAAATGATCCGCGAAAAAATCTTCAGCCTGTACGAGGATGAAATTCCATATCATACCGCCGTACTCGTGCAGGAATTTAAAGAGAAAGACACCCTTACCAAAATACAGGCAGATATCATTGTACAAAGAGAAACACAAAAAGGTATTCTGCTTGGTGAAGGGGGAAAAATGATCCGGCAGTTGGGAACAGAAGCCCGCAAAGAGATCGAAGAATTTATCGGAAGAAAGGTATTCCTGGAGCTTTTTGTTAAAGTTCGTCCCAAATGGCGCGACAACGAATGGCAGCTGCGGGAATATGGGTATTGATTTTTACAACTTTTTTAATTTTTGGTACATGTCCGGATTTACGGTAGCAATAACAGGAAGACCCAATGTTGGGAAAAGCACCTTATTTAACAGACTGCTTGAACAACGCAAGGCCATAGTAGATGATGTGAGCGGAGTGACGCGCGACAGACAATATGGTGTTGCGGACTGGAATGGAAAAAATTTCAATGTTATTGATACCGGCGGTTTCGTTCCTGAAAGTGACGATGTTTTTGAACAGGAAATAAAAAAACAGGTTTTGATCGCTGTAGAAGAGGCTAATGCCATTATTTTCATGACAGATACGGCAACCGGAATTACCGCGCTTGACGAATCAATGGCCGATTTATTACGTCGCTCTGTCAAGCCCGTATTTCTCGTTGTGAATAAAGTGGATAACAGTGACAGGTTATTGGAAGCAGCCGAATTTTACAGCCTGGGTTTCGACAATATTTATTTTATATCTGCTATGAGTGGCAGCGGTACGGGTGAACTTTTGGATGCAATTACAGAACTGATCCCGAAAACAGACGAGGATGATTCAGAATTTTCGTTACCCAAATTTGCCATTATCGGCCAGCCCAATGTCGGCAAGTCTTCCTTGCTCAATGCTTTGGTGGGAAGTGAACGAACCATCGTAAGCGAGATTGCCGGTACTACCAGAGATAGTATACACACCCATTATAAACTATTCAGGAAAGAATTTATTCTGATCGATACGGCTGGCATACGCCGTAAAACCAAAGTGCACGAGGATCTTGAATTCTATTCTGTGATCCGCGCCATCAAAGCCATGGACGAAGCAGATGTATGCCTGCTGCTTTTGGATGCTGAAAAAGGAATTACAGCCCAGGACCTCAATATTTTCAGCCTGGCAGTAAAAAAGGGAAAAGGTCTGGTGGTAGTAGTTAACAAGTGGGATCTTGTTGAAAAAGAGACCAATTCCTCCAGGGACTATGCTGTTAAACTTAAGGAAAGATTTGCGCCATTTACCGATCTGCCGATCATATTTATATCTGCAAAAGAAAAGACCCGTATTTTCAAAGTGATTGAAACCGCACTGGAAGTTTTTGAAAACCGGAGCAGGAAAATTCCGACTTCAAAACTCAATGACGTGATGCTGAAAGCAGTTGAAAATTATCATGCACCAGTTGTTCGTGGAAATGCCATCAAAATAAAATATGTTTCCCAACTTCCCACGCCGGTACCGTCTTTTGCTTTTTTCAGTAATTATCCCGATGATATTAAACAGCCATACCGGAATTATCTGGAGAACCAGATGCGGAAAAGCTTTCCGCTTGAAGGAGTTCCCATTCGTATTTATTTCCGTAAAAAATAAAAAGCTTCAGATCGACAGCTGGAGAGCTTGCAATTTCTCTAAATAATACATACCTTTGCCGGCAACAAAAAAACCAAAATGAAAAAAATCCTGACTGTACTTGTTATCGCAGCGGCCTTAACTTCATGCGGCAGCGGTAGCGGTGATGCAGCTGCAAAAGCTGATTCTGCCGTATCATCGGCTGCTGACAGTGCTGTTAAAGCTGTTGATTCTACAGCGAAAAAAGTAGATTCTACCGTGAATGCAATAGCGGATACCGCAAAAGCAAAGATTGGAGCTGCGGCAGATACTGCTAAAAAGGCTTTAAAGAAATAATTGAATATCTGAAATTGACCCCCTTGATTATGTCGGGGGGTTTTTTTATTTCCCGTCTCACCGCTTTGTGGTATTGACTCCGGTCTCTCCGTGGAATATTTTGCAGGATGATATATTTAAATCTCCCGCTTCGAAGATTACATTGGCCGGTCTTCTTTATTTTTTTGTTTCCATCAGGATTACTGGCGAAAACCATGACATGGACCGGATCGGGGGGCGATGCGAACTGGGCCAACCCGATGAACTGGTCGGGCGCCATGCTTCCGGGAACAACTGATGATGTGATACTGGACAATAGTGTAATTCCACTGGCGTTCCAGGTTATCCTGCCCGACGTGGCGGTGTCCATCAGGACGCTGCAGATTCAGCCTTCTTCGGGCCGGAACATAGAACTAATCCTCCCTGCTTCTAACAAAGTCACTAACGGATTTACGGTTTCCGGTCCGGGTTATGGAATTGCATTGTATGCCGGAGCTGTTTTCCGAAACGCATCCGGAATTGCTTCAGGAGAATCTCTTTCGATCGCTGATTCGCTGATCATTTATGACGGAGCCAGGTATGTTCACCAGACCAGGGCTTCTCATGCCAATGGAATACTGAGGATATTATCAGTTGCTCCAGGCACTGAATCGGGGATTTTTGATTTTGATGTTCCGCGGGCATCCTATACCATTTCCGTGAGTAATCGGGTATACGGATGCCTGGAACTTCATGCCATTGCCATGGGATCCACAGTCAATTATACATGTAGCGGGGCAAACCCACTGCTCGTACGGGGAAATCTGCGCATAGGCGCAGACGTGAATATAAGTATGAACCTGAGCGGACCCAATGGGAATATGCAAATAGATGGAGATTTTATTCAGGAAGGTGGCCAACTAAACCTGGCAGTAGGAACAGGCGGTCAAACCGCATTACGCATCAGAGGAAATATAACACAGTCAACATCGTCCGTAATTACAGAAACAGTGAACGGAAATCCCTACGTGGAATTGAACGGATTCAATCAGCAGGAGATTAATATGGCGGGCCATATTCGCAATCATGTGGGATTTCGTATAAATAATCCCGCAGGTGGTATACTTCGTCTTCCACTGATCTTACCCTGGACGCTGAACCTGGCGAATGGTGTAATAATCAGTTCGACAACTGCGATGCTGATTTTGGATACCATCTGCACGGTTATAGCCGACAGTACCCGCCTGACAGGAACCTGCGTAGAAGGTCCTCTTCGAAAATTGGGCATCCGGGTCAGCGATTATTTTCTTTTTCCAGTCGGAAAATCAGGCAGCCTTCGATGGCTTGCGCTACGAGAAGCTATTGGTGATCTTACCGTGGAATACTTTCGAAATGATCCGTCAGTTCTGGGCACCATTCGGTCACCGGATCTGGACCATATTTCAAAACTTGAATATTGGACAGTACAGGACTCCGGCCACGCAATTCGTGATGGGAGAATTGAATTATCATTTACCTCAGCACAAAGCGGAGGTGTGACAGATCCCCAATTCCTGAACGTAGCCATGTTACAGGCAGGTATTTGGGAGGACGCGGGTCATTCGGCTACTACCGGTAATGCCATTCAGGGCTCAGTGATCAGCGACCCTCTTGATTCCAACACGGGTGTCTATACACTGGCCAGTACGGCAAATCTGGAAAATCCGCTGCCACTCACCAGTATCGAACTGGCAGTACAGGAAGTCTCAGGAGAGACCTTATTCAAATGGACATGTGAAGGTTCAGAAGTGCCGGATCATTTTGATCTGGAGGAAGAAAAAGATTCCGGATATGAATGTATCGCACAAATACCCGGAGCCGCAGTCAATTTCAACTATCAATGGATTGGTCCCGTTTTAAAAAATGGAAATCATTTTTTCAGGGTAAAAATGACAGACATTCATGGCATCGAATATTTTGGAAAAACAGTGCTGTTTACCAAAAGGGAGGGTAAAGAATCTTTACTTTGGCTGACTCCTTCTGCTCAACTGGGAGATGCGGGGCTGATGATAGAAGTGGATAAACCGGCACAATGGAAATATGAAATATTATCCGTGAATGGCGCGACCGTTAAAAAAGGGTTTTTACATCTGAATTCGGGGAAAAATAACTTTCGAATCATTCCTGAAACGCTGGCAGAGGGGATCTATATTTTGGTGGTCATCGATGCTTCCGGTGAAAGGCGGGTAAGGTTATTCAGGAAAAATTAAGGAGTTTGTTGCTGTAATTTCCAGTTTCTCGTAAGTGTATCAATTGATAACCGGTATTCTGTGAATAGATCTTCCTGTGCTTTTATAAAACTGTTGTTTTCGAATTTACCCAGGACCTGGTCCATTTCCATTTGGTTCGCATAGACCATTTTACGAAATGGGTTGAGATAGTCTTTTTTTCTGGAACTCTTGATGCCCTGTGTAAGCCATTCAGCAGTAGAGACACTCTGTTGCAGGAGTTTTAGGAAGTCCGCCTGTTTTATCTTTTTGAATGAAATCCCATAGACTTCATGGAAGATATCAAGAGCGTGATGAAGTTTGTCGGTGGGATATTTTTCTGATTCCTGCAAATAAAACTGATGGATATCGGACCATCCATTTATGCGGTTGTAATGGATATCTGCAATCATTTTATCCAGTGCCCGTTGCCTGATCAACTGACCGCCGGCATTAATCCAGGTTTCTGGTTTTTTATTTTCAGGAAGTATATCCTGAAAAGCCATCAGGTTTTCAAAACGCCCGGTTTGAAGTTGAAGGATTACCTGTTTCACAACGTAGTGTACAACGAGTTCCCTGTAAATGTTGTAAGCTTTTACTAATTTAAGGATACGTACTTTCCGCGAACTATTTTCAAATCCTTCTGCAAAAAAATGCAGGGTATGAATTGTGGGATCGTTGTTCTCCAACAATAATTTGCCTTGTTTTTTCAACGCTTCTTCGTCAGAAAAAATATTCTGTGTTGCGTTTATGTCTTCCCTGCTGATGGTTACCTGATTAAGATGCCTGGCCCAGGACCTGGCCGTAATCATCTGGAGCTTTTCAATAGCAAGGGCTATTTCATGCATGCTGTCCGGAGCCAGGTAGTCAAATTCAAGGGATTGGATTTTAATGAGCCTTTTGTCACGGTCTCCGTATTTCCATGCATTTCTGGCCAGCGCATACATATTGTGCAGGAACCAATACGCTGGCATTACAACCAGCTCATCTCGTGAAACATCATTACTTACAAGTGAAAAGGGTAACGGGATATCCAGTTCGGCAGGATAATCTCCCTTGGCCATAATAATAAAAGATGCAAATCGTGAATTGTGTTTTACACTCACGCAAAGTCCCGGCCAGAATCCTCTGCCAGCGACCAATTCCCCGTCGGCTCCGCGTGAATTGTGGTTGGAACCTACCGTAGCGCCCGCTGCCATATTGGTCTGTCCCATGAGCAGGGACGCGCACAAAAAGGAATTGTTGTGATGCTGTTCATGCGCAGGAAAGATCAGGGAATTCAGCACTTCACAGCAGGATATCGTGGAATTATTTCCGAGGTAAGAATTAATAAGGCGGGCACCGTACTTCAACTGGGAATTGGAAGCCAGGATAAACCGGACTGCCTTCACTCCATAAAAAATTCTGCAGCCGTGTCCAATAATGCCGTTAACCAGTTCACAACCTTCACCAATCTGGGTTTTCGATTCAGCTGAGGAGTTGATGGTTAGATTCTTTAACTTGTTTGCGCCCTTCAGGTAGGCGTCTGAACCAATACGTACATCCTTAATAATTTTACAGTTTTTTATAACCGTCCGATCACCAATCGTCCCGTAAAAACCTCTTCGCTTATCAGATTCCCGGTCGCTGAACGCGCGCAGTTTTTCCTGCAGGCTCCTGTCATCCCGGTGCCTGCTGAACAGCCAGGCATCACCTGGCAGCATACCATCAAAAGGTATTATATTCCTGCCGCCATTTTCGTTACAGACCTCCAATTCAATACGGATGGATTCCGGTTCACCTTCTTTTAAAATACCGTTTCCGAATTTTGCATGATCGGTCGTTGCAATTTCATTTACGTTAATCAGTATGACATCATTGCCAATGATATAATGCGATAAATAACTCACATTGTCAATCACTACATTATCCCCGATATCACAACTGATTATCGTGCTGTTATACAAACCCACCGGCCTGCGCAGATTGTGAAATTCAAGGTAATAAGGTTCCAGGATTCCGATGCGTACCAATCCGAAGAATTTACATTGCTGAATCAGTTCAGGCATAAACTGATCGGTAACTTCAACAAAATGCCAGTCGTCTGATGTGTTGCCGTTTTTTTTCAACTCTTCTACCTCATCTAATTTTAAATGACGATATCCCTGGGTGCGTTTATGCTGTTCATTCCGAAGATAGTACTCGTCCTTCCCTTCAGGCAGAAACTCTGCCGGAATAAAATCGTAGCCCAGTTTGCGAAGCGGTGTTTTTGTGATCTGATTCATGCTTTTTATTCTACGGTTACGCTTTTCGCCAGGTTTCTTGGTTTATCAACATCAAATCCTTTAGCCATGCCCAGGTAACAGGCAAAAAGTTGCAAGGGGATAACCGAAAGCAACGGAGAGATGAGTTCATCGGTGACGGGAATCGTTATGGTATCGTCGGCGATATTGGCAATTACATCATCGCCCTCACTAATGACGGCAATAATTTTTCCTTTCCGGGCTTTAATTTCCTGGATATTACTCACCAGTTTTTCATGATACTGGCTTTTCGGTGCTGCAAAAACTACAGGCAGATTTTCATCCACCAGGGCAATCGGTCCATGTTTCATTTCTGCCGCAGGATACCCCTCCGCATGTATATAGGAAATTTCTTTGAGTTTGAGCGCACCTTCCAGGGCTACAGGGAAATTATTCCCGCGACCAAGGTATAAGGCATCTCTGACGCCCTGGTATTTTTCTGCCAATTTTCGGATATGGTCTGAGTTATGTAATAACTCCTTAACTTTTTCCGGTATAACCTGCAGCTCCGAAAGCAATGAAAGATATCTTTCCTTGGAGATCGATTGTTTTTCATGTGCAATTTTCAACGCGATCATGATCAGGACCGCCAATTGGGCCGTAAAAGCCTTGGTACTGGCCACACCGATTTCAGGGCCGGCATGTGTATAGGCGCCCGCGTGGGAAATTCTGGCGATGGAAGAGCCTACTACATTAACAACACCAAAAATAAATGCGCCCTGTTCTTTTGCTTTCTCAATGGCCACAATGGTGTCTGCGGTTTCTCCGCTTTGCGAAATAGCGATGATAACATCTCCCGGATGTATTACGGGATTACGGTACCTGAATTCAGACGCATATTCCACTTCTACAGGGATCCGGCATATTTCTTCGATAATATATTCGGCGATAAGACCTGCATGCCAGCTTGTGCCACAGGCGACCATGATGATTCTTTTTGCCTGACAGAGTTTGTCCAGATTATTCTGGACGCCTGCCATAGTTATAGTGCCTTTAGCCGCATCCAGCCTTCCCCGCAAACAGTCGAAAATGGTATCAGGCTGTTCAAATATTTCCTTGAGCATGAAATGATCGAATCCTCCTTTTTCAATGGCTGTCAATTCAAGATCCAACTTCTGCACATAAGGAGTAATTTTTTCATTCCCCAGGTTTTTTAAGATCAGCTCGTCGCATTTAATAATCGCCAGTTCGTAATCATTTACATATACAACTTCTTTGGTATACTCGATGATCGGCGACGCATCGGAGGCCAGGAAGTGTTCTCCCTTGCCGATACCGATCACCAGCGGGCTCCCTTTACGGGCAGCAATTATTGTATCCGGATGGTCGCGGTCAAGCAATACGATAACATAAGCACCGGTAACACGTTTTAGTGCGATTCGCAACGATTCTTCCAGACTGCACTGATTATTTTCCTGTATGTCTTCAATAAAATTGAGCAGAACTTCAGTATCCGTATCACTTTTGAAATGGTACCCTTTTTTGGAAAGCTCTGTTTTCAGTTGTGCATAATTTTCTATGATACCATTGTGGATCATTGCCAGTTTACCATTGGCGGAAAGGTGCGGATGTGCATTGCGGTCACTTGGTTCTCCGTGGGTCGCCCAACGGGTATGTCCAATCCCTGCATGGGCGTGCAGATCCTTTCCAATAATACTCTCCTCCAAAGCAGCAACCCTTCCCTGTTTTTTGTATACACGAAGGTTTTCCTGATCCAGCAGCGCAACACCTGCACTGTCGTAACCCCGGTACTCCAGTCTTTTCAAACCCTTCATGATCACAGGATAGGCTTCACGTGGCCCGATATAAGCTACAATTCCACACATGTTGAATAATTTATGATTACCGGACGGGATTTATCAATGAATTAATATGTTGCTCATAAAAATGGATGCCACAGTAAAATAGATAATGAGCCCGGTAACATCCACGAGTGTTGCCACAAATGGTGCTGATGAGGACGCCGGATCGGCCCCAAGTTTCTTTAACATAATCGGGAGCATACTTCCTGCCAGTGTTCCCCACAATACCACACCGACCAGGGAAAAACTCACTGATAATCCAATGGCATCCCAATGAGCACCATAAATGTCTTTGAAGACCCCGCGCGACATAAGTAAATGCCAGACAAAAATTCTGATAAACCCGATCATGCCCAGGATGGCTCCCAACATAAAACCGGAAAGGATTTCACGACGCATAACCCGCCACCAGTCTGCAAGTGTCACTTCTCCTAAAGCCATCGCCTGAATAATCAGCGTGGATGCCTGTGAGCCGCTGTTTCCGCCGCTGGACATAATCAGGGGGATGAAATTGGTCAGGATCAGCCATTTTCCCAGCTCATCATTATAATAGGCCATTGCAGTCGCTGTCAGCATTTCACTTAGGAAAAGGATAATCAGCCAGCCTACCCGTTTACGGATCAATTGAAAGAATGGTGTTTCCAGATAAGGATGATCCAGTGCTTCAGTACCCCCGATTTTCTGAATGTCTTCTGTGAATTCTTCGGTAGCTACCCACAGCACGTCATCAATAGTGACGATTCCCAACAACACTTTGTTATTGTCAAGCACCGGGAGCGCCATCCGGTTGTTCATTTTGAACGCCTGGTTTGCGGTTTCCTGATCATCGTTCACATTGAGATAAATAAACCGGTTGTCGATTACATCCTCAATTTTTTTGTCCGGATCCGCAAGGATAATTTCACGGATTTTGATATCATCGATGAAAACGCCTTTCTCGTCTACGACATAAACCACGTCGATGGTTTCACTGTCTTTTCCAACTTTACGTATATGACGAATCACCTCCCGGATGGTCCAGTCTTTTTGTACGGCGATATAATCCGGTGTCATTAAACGACCCACACTGCTTTCCGGGTATCCCAGCAAAGCCAGTGTGATCTTACGTTCTTCCGGATCAAGCATTCGTATCAGCTCTTTGACTACTTCGCTGGGTAAATCTTCAAGAAAAGACGTGCGGTCATCCGCAGGCAGTCCGTTAAGCAGTTCAGCTGTTTTGGAAGGAGAGAGTTCCTGCGTGATACGCTTTTGTGTGGAGAAATCCAGGATCTTAAATGTGCTGATGGCCCGGTGGATGCTCAGGTTACCGAGAATTTCGTCCTCATGTTCCGGAAATTCATTAATGAGTTCTGCCACGTCGCTGATATTCTGGTCATCGAGCAAAGTGTGCAATGCTTGCAAGTCACCGGACTCCAGTATTTCCAGAAACCGATATTTCAGCGGTATATTTTCTGTTTCTACGGTCATTCGCCAAATTTACAGCGAAGCCTTGATAAATTGCATTCTGAATTGAAGGTTAGCCCTGGCATGACAAAACGTTCATATATGATAATATCTTCTTTATACATTGCCGACTCAGGTAATCGTGGACGGGGTATATTTAGCTCGAAGCCTATTGCTTCCGGAACCTTAATTGAAAATTCTCCTGTGATCGTATTGAGCCAAGCAGAAAGGTTATTATTGGATCAGACCCTATTGCATGATTATATTTTTCTGTGGGGCCCGGATGAAAGGGAATGTTGTCTAGCGCTGGGTTATGTG
>JBGPBW010000026.1:0-29767 GCA_041481385.1 Puia sp. | reverse complement strand
CTTCGCCCGTGTGACCTCGTACGAATCCTTCAGTAAACAAGCTCAACTCACAAGCGATTACTAAAATGACCTGTTCATATTTCGAACGTAATTTCTCAGCCTGCTTAGCACTTTGCAGAATATATTGATATGTGTTTTGTTGGTTATCGTAATGAAGCGAAGGCGAAAACCAAACAGTTAATCCAAGACTTAAAGCAATTTCAGAAGCCACAACGATTCTGTCAATATCCAGTCCCGAAATCCGGATCGCGTTACAATGCAGTACAGATTGAATAATCTCTAATTCGCTGGCAACCGTATCAATATCAAATGAGGGCCGCGTCAGTTCGCCTTTTAGTGTCTTTGTTCCAACATCATAATTGATTCCCCTGTATTTCATCTCCTGACTATATTTTCCAATGATCTGCCTGCGAATATGGAAAGAAAAATCATGCCAGCTAACCATATAAAAAACCGCAGGCACGGAGCCGGCGGTTTTTTATTATCGAAGGGGAATTCCCTGAAATATCTACTGTTTCACCACCTTAAAAGTTTTTGACGTGGTACCCTGTTTCAGTGAAATAATATAGGTACCCGCGGTAAAGGCAGTCGCAGGAATGTTCACAATGCCGTCTGACTGCGTTACCCGGCTGCTGTACAAGAGTTTTCCGGTCTGTGAATTGAGTTCTACGGACGCGGGATCGTTGTTACCAGGAGATAAATATAATTTAAAATTATCCGCAGTCGGATTGGGATATACTACCGCGATGGGTCCTCTTATTGAATTCTCCTTCGTGATGGTTTCCATCGCGGTCCCGGTGGAAGCGCTCAGGGCATCCTTTCCACAGGTGGCCCTGCTGCTGAATTCAGCATCTGCCCTCGTGAATCCGAAATTGTCATCCCAATTAATAATGGCAATATTGTTTGACGAAAAATTGCGGTAGGATACCGCATTTGTCGAGAAATTTGTTTGTCCGGGTTCTGCGAGAGTGGTCCCTTTCTGGTTTGTGCCCGTCAGGAACCAATGAACTTCCACTTCAAATGGATTGGGATTGTTGATCGTCCAGTTTCTGATGGTGGATGGATCTGGCGAGCAGGCCGCTTCCAGTTTGAGATCCCTGATATAACTCCTGGGAAATTTTACCGCGCCTACGGCCTTGTCTGCTTCAACTAATCCATATCCGGAAGCAAAATCAAAACCTTTGTCGAATGCGGTTGTCAGGGGATCGTCCATATCCGAAGTATTCGAGGACATCACACCGCGGATTTGATCCGGCGTAATGGTATTTAATTTTTGTGCATTGATCATCAACGCAGCCACGCCGGCTGCATGGGGTGCTGCTGCCGAAGTACCGAAGAAATTGGGAAAGGGATCCCCATCAAAAGCTCCGGGCGGATAATTAAATGGATTAAAAAAGGATGTGTTACCTCCGTCCGGTGTTGTAACATCCGGTTTTCTGCGAACCAGTGGAGGAATCCGGTTGCCTTCAACATCAAAATAATTGGGAATGCCCCCATAGGAAGAATAAAATTCAATGAGTGCGGGATCGACTCCATAAGCGGGTGTTTCCTGGTACCAGGCTGCGCCGGTCGTAATCGCGCCTGCCGCTTTAGGATGGCCGTAGCAGGTTCCTGACAATACACCGGGGATGGCCGGATCTGTAGTATAAAATAACGCATCGTCGAACAAGACATATTTCAGGTGGCCGGGATCGGGACCTGCAAATTTTAATATCACTACAAAAAAAGTGGGACTCTTCGTGTCATTAAAATATCCAAAAACTTCAATGGGGTCTCCGCTGGCGATATTGTCAGAAGCGCCTGCGGCAACTATATTTCCATTGATATCCAGTAAATAAATATCCAGGTCGGAATTTGAACCCACTCCGCTTGCTGAAAAAGAAGATTCATCCCATTGGAAGGAACTGATCAGTGTACCACCGGGCGGAATAAAAACAGGTTGTGCATAAACCGGAGGATTGCCGGGTGCGCTGAAATTATGAGCCGTACCAGCCCCCGGTCCTAAAAATTCAACATCCGACGGTTGATAATTGTATTCATATGAATTCACCCCCTGATTACCGGCCGCAGAAAAGTAAGCCACTCCTTTTTTCTTAGAGAGATCCACGGATTGGGCGATGATGCCATCCTGAAAAAAAGGCTCATCAAAATAAATCGCGTCATCGGCAATAACCTGACAACCTTTATCCGCCAGATCCTGGATGCCTTGTGCGAAATCGGCTTCTCCCAAAAATGCGGTATGAAAAGCAAGCGATGAACCCGGAGCCACATCATGCACAATTTCGAGCATGGCACGACCTTCGTCAGTACCGGTACTATCCAGGTCCTCCAACACTTCTACAGGTTTACTGAAATGAAAAGGATTCCCGGGGCCGGGCAGCTCGCCCTGTTTCACACCAAACTTCGCAGTACCCAGGTTATCATAACTATCTGAAAGCACACCCACTTTTACACCTTTTCCATTCACCCCATATTTTTTTCTGGCGATATCTGATCGCTGCGCGGTATCCCCCTGGCTGATCACAGGTGTAACTGAACCTCCTCCCTTCTTTCCGTTATTTTTTGTGTCAGCGGTTTTAAACGGACGTATGGGTTTAAACGCTGGTTTTACATATTGAATCGACGATAAATTTTCCATTTTGCCCAGTGCATTAAGGGGTACAATGCCTGAAATGACCCTTCCATATACGCCGGTAATACGAAAACCGTTTTTTTGCAGGTCGGCCTTGGCAATATTGATGTCTCCCTTCACAGAAATATCGACCACTACACCACCGCGCTGATACTGCATGTATTTATCCAGTGCATCGTTGGTGGGTGTGGGTTTTTTTTGAACGCTCAGACTTTGAATTTGAGGGCCCACGCTCTGATCTGCCATCTTTTTTAATTCCGGGCTGAGTTTGGTTGGTGATTTATCGACTGATACAGGAACTGCAGACGCTGCTTTCAATTTAGGATTTCCCGGCACCTGTCCATAGGTAATATTCCAGTTTAACAAAAAACCACAAAATAAACAGAGTAAAATTTTTTTCATAATGAAGGTTTAAAGATTAAAAGAGGGGGGCACGGGGTAATGAATTTAACCATTTTTTAAAACCCCCTGAAATTTAAATAGGCGCGGACAGGTACATATAAATGATCCCGGCATTGAAGAATCAAAAGACAGAGAATACCTGGAAATACTGGATAAAAAAGAGAAGAAAGTGAAAGGTGATCCAGATGAAAGTGTGGCAGATGAACAACCCTTTGACGCGAAATCAAATAATATGCATCAGAAGAGATAGCCTGATTATTTTTTTCCCGTCGCCATCGGGGCTAAATTATCTTCGGCCCCATCCTCCGCCGCCACCTCCTCCCCCACCACCAAATCCTCCGCCGCCGCCTCCACCATGACTAAAACCTCCGGCACCCCCGCCACCGCCACCCCAGCCGCCCGAACTTGCGCTGCCTCTGGACCGGTCGCTGGCAGCACTGGACATCTCAGAGGAAGGCGCAGATCCGCTGGGTTTTGAATAAGAACTGGAACCACTGCTTTTAGCGGCAGAGGATTGAGCTGAAGATTGAGCTGAAGATTTAGCAGCTGATGATTGAGCTGAAGAAGATTGTGCTGAAGACGAATTGTATTTGGAATTATCTGCCTGCGACCAGGAATTTCCGCTATTGCTATATACATTTCCGTCCTTTGTCGCATACATATCACCGTTAGACGTTTTTACAACAGATCCGCTTCCGTTCGCACCGCTCGCACCCACTGCTTTCGCACCATTGGAATTTTGTGCAGTCGCGGTTGTCTGTCCATAGTTATTGGTTGAATGGGTTGTTTGTGTCGTTGTACCATGACCATTATTGTAAGTTGAAGATCCATACTGTCCGCTCGCATTTGAAGTCTGGTGAGTCGAAGCCGAAGCACCTGTATAGGGGTTATAAGCTTGTGCCGCACTGGTGGTGCCATAAGGTGTTGATACAGATGCACCCCGGGCTGCTGTTCCGGTATATGGATTATATGCCTGCTTTGCTGTGGCTGATCCATAGGGACCATAGGCGGTTGCACTTCGTGAATAAGTACCGGTATAAGAATTATAGGAGGCACCATAACTAACACCACCGTAATAGGAATAAGGATGATAGGCGTAGGCGCCATAACTCACGGCGCTGGCATAACAAACCGGATAACCCATCGGAGGATAATACATATAAGGTGGATGATAATAACCGGTTCCCGACGCGATGATCATTCCCACACCTACACCTACAACAAAAACTCCCATATAACCGGCTGTATAACTGGACTGGACCGTGCCGGTGGTCGTCACAGTTTGGGTTACGTAGGTCACATTATAAACAGGTGAACTGGATGGAATGGTATAGATGACCTGCGGAACAGAAGTTGCCAGCACCCATGGCCCCTGTGGATTTGTAGCCACATACCAAAAGCCACCTACACAGGCATAAAACTGATTGTCGCTCACCATGATTACTTTATCATTGGTATTTTCCACGTAAGAAAGAGTAGTACCGTCGATCACAACATACTGCGGTGCCCCGGAATACGTGATGGTGACTGGCGGGGCATCGGCCGGGTTGATCGTTGTCGTAGTAGGAATCTGTGCAATCATTACTGCGTCGGCCGCTTCCTCTGTACCGGGGACAGAACTCAGCACACCGGCTGCGGGACTATTCAACGGTATGTTTGAAAAATCGGCCGGTAAATCCGGTGTGGCAAATGTCCATGGACCATGCAGTCCCGGGGCGCTAAACCATCTGCCCGCCGCAAGATAATAATACAGGCTGGTCGTATTGGAATAGAACACGGTATTGGTTGTGTTCGTTGCATACGTGAGGTTTGTACCCGCAATGGGAGACATAATCGGTGTGCCTTTAAAAAGAATGATCTCTGCCGGAGTTGTCGAATAAAATATTATCGGCAGCGTGCCGGTTTGCCAGGATTGCGCCGGGATGGCGCTCTTTAAAAGAGGAGCCCAGTGACTATCCGAACCCAGTTGGATCAGAGACATGGGAAGCGCTGAATTGAAAACCCAGGGTCCATTTAACTGAGTTGCTGATTGCCATTCCGTATTATCAAAAAGATAGTAGGTTGATGAGACCGGATCGAAGAATACAGGCCAGTTCGCATTGAAAACATATTTAATGCCTCCCGGAGTTGCATCAGCAAGTGCAGGCTGACCTTCCAGCTGAAGCATAATAGCGGGGGTTGTGCTCACAAATATCGTGGGCGGATCATTTTGCACTGTTACTGAACTCGTGGTCTGCGGTTTGGGTGTGCAGGCAACAATTCGTTCCATCGAAACATTTATGGTTCGCGATCCATGGAGTGTTGACCTGACGATCTGCTCCATGGAAGTCGCAGTTGATGGATCCAGCGAAGGGAAATGCACACTGGTGATGTTGATGCCCGAAATGGCTACCATGTGATTATAAGTGTCCACAACGGTTACTGCATTCACGTACACAACACCTACCACCTGCTTTGACTGGTTTGCCGGCAGCAATGAAAATGCCATCCGGAAATTCAGGCTTTTATATCCCTGCCAGTTTTCCACCTGCGGAGGATAAACAACCAGTATAGAACCATTGTTGGTAAACTTTCTCGGCCATCCGGGATCCTGTGCAAATATTTCTGAGGCTGTGCACAAAATCAATACGGCTAACCATATTTGCTTTTTCATAAAATGTTATTTGTATCCCAATAAAATGAATTCCTGTGCTGAAATTCCTATTGAAGTTTTTTCGCATAGTTGGTATTGGAAATCATCAGCTTCATTGATTTTGCCGGAAGATCCAGTTCCCCACTATCGAAAGCAGTCAGTCCGTTATCAAATGTTTTGTAATTGAAATTTCCTGAGATCGCATCTCCATCGGATGTTGATGAGAAACTTTGGCTGATGAAGGCGAGACTGCCAGCTGTAATATTCATTTTCAACTGGTCGCCCGGTTGATTAACGCTGCTGCCTGCTACCGTAATGGTGTTGCCTGACTGGGAAATACCTGCAGCATCAAAATAATTCACCATGCCACCCTTTGACATATAAATATAACCCATGCTTACTTTTACCGCATCATCTACATAGGTTTTCATTTCTGCAATTTTCTTACGGGCTATATCTCCCCGTATGCCCCTTGTGGGTGGGGGGTCTGTAGCTACAGCAGAAACTGCAGTCGTAACCATTTTGCCGTCGGGCCCGATCGACAGCGAACTGACAATGGTGTTTTTCAGTGCACCGCTTATAAATACCTGAACGGTCCTGGTCCATACATAACTCTTCAGTTGTGCCCTGTTTGCAGCAGCGGCTGCTGATACCTTAAGGCTAAGATCCGTTTTCGTCTGTGCAAATGATGGAGTCGCCATTACAAAAAGAAGCGAACAAAATAAAAATGCTTTTTTCATTGTCAGGTTTTTTATTTGTTTAATTATTAATCATGGGATTCGTAGACGTCTTTCAAATCCTTCATTCAATTCCCTAATCCTTTGCTTTTTCAGCTGCGTCCACAGCAGCTTTTTTTTCTGCTGCATTTATTTGCTCCGGTCCAAGTTTATATTTGAGGCTGTCAATTTTGCCGGTGAAGCGGAAAGGCAGGTCATAGGCGAATTCCACAACTGGTGAACGCGTATCCATCCCGATATCGAATGTTTCATCAATGGTCATCATGAGCGGAATCGTATGTGCAATGGTTTTCCTCGCAGTCTCTTTTCCATCTACTGTTAAAACGCCGGTCCCTCCTTTGGCAGGACCCGGACCGTCGTATTTGAAATCAAATGCAATAGTATGTTTACCGGATGAGAGCCCGCTTAATGATTCCCATCTGAAACGTTCCATATCCAGAAAATTATAAACGAAAACCGGTCTGCCCCTACCGAGTCCGAACAGGCTCGTCAGCAGCATAAGCAAAAGCCAGAGTCCTGTCAGGGTTATGAGTAATTTTCCAAACCCGATTTTCCAACGCTTCCAGTTTCTGGCGCGACCCCGCATGAGAATATATAATCCCAATAGTAAAGACGCCAGTCCTGTATAGGTAAAGAATTTTCCGGTCAGCCACCAGTTATAATCGTGGCTCATAAAAAGTCCGTAACCACCGAAACGTCCGCCGAGGGTGGCGATCATACCTTCCGCACCACCTGATGGAACATCCACCTGAGCAGTGATGGTATAGTCCCTGTCCAGGATGCTGGGCGCATTTCCCAAAGGAATGCCCACGTTTTCACCAGTGTATGTGAATTCGGTTTTCCCTGCTACTGCACTCGGGCGAGCAGTGAGCAGGCGCGAGAATGCAGTATTGTCCAGTGGCAGCACATTATATTTGGCTGCTTCACTCAGAAAGAGCGCCTGCATTTTTTTTAGTGTGTCGGGATACTTTGCAGACAGATCATTGTACTGAGTAAAATCTTCGTTGAGGTTATACAGTTCCCATTTATATCCGGAATCCACGCTGGGTAATTTGCCGGTAGCCAGCAGCCAGGGTGGAGCGAAAGGAACCGTGTTCGCATACCATCCGTCGTGATAAATTCCGCGGTTGGCCGCCATTTCGAAATATTGGGTTGTGTGCCTGGACGGCGCATGAACGTTTGCAGAATCAAACGTATATAACATGCTAACGCCCTCGATCGGTCTTTGTTTGATGCCATTTATTGTATCAGGCGTCTGAACACCTGTCGCTTCAAGAAGTGTGGGTACGATATCGATCACATGATGAAACTGGGTGCGTATTCCGCCCGGATCTTTTATATGACCGGGCCAGGAAATAGCCAATCCCTGCCGGGTTCCGCCAAAATGGGAGGCAACCTGTTTAGTCCATTTGAAGGGCGTATCGAAAGCCCATGACCAACCGACAGCCATATGCGGATAGGTCTGTTCGGAACCCCATTCGTTGTAATGCAACATTTGCAGGGCCATCGGTGCATCCAGGATGCCGTTGTAAGCTGTCAGCTGGTTATACGCGCCATACAAAGTGCCTTCAGGACTAGTACCATTATCGCCGCAGATGTAGATGATAATGGTATTATCCAGTTTGCCCATATCTTCCACACTTTGAATAACGCGGTTAATTTCATAATCCGTATATGCTGCATACGCCGCAAAAACTTCAGCCTCATGTGCGAAAAGTTTTTTCTGGAGAAAGGTCAGCGAGTCCCAGTGTGGAATGGATTCCGGCCAGGGGGTAAGTTGGGCATTCGCCGGAATTACGCCCAATCTTTTCTGGTTTGCAAAGATGGTGTCGCGCAATTTTTCGTACCCCATGTCGAATTTGCCCTTGAATTTTTCAATCCATTCTTTGGTAGGCTGATGGGGTGAATGTGTACCTCCGGGAACATAATAAACGAAAAAAGGCTTGTCCGGTGCAGCGGCATTCAGATCCCGCATATGTTTGATGGCTTCATCAGCCAGGTCTGTGGTAAGATTATATCCGGGGTTGTTTACAAAGGGAAAGATCTGGGTGTGGTCGCGGAACAGGTAAGGCGTCCACTGATCGGTTTCACCGCCCATGAATCCATAAAAATATTGGAAGCCCTGACCGGAAGGCCATTGATCATAAGGACCCGCAACACTATATTGAAAGTTCGGCGTATTGTGATTCTTGCCAAACCATGAGGTGGAATACCCGTTATCTTGCAGGATTTCTCCGATACTTTCATTATTCAAACCGATAATGGAATTATATCCGGGGTATCCTGTAGACAATTCTCCGATCACGCCACTGCCCACAGAATGATGATTGCGTCCTGTAATTAGTGCTGCTCGCGTCGGAGAACAAAGTGCAGTAGAATGAAACTGGATATAACGCAGACCAGCTTTCGCCACGCGATCCAGGGCCGGTGTGGGGATCACACCGCCAAAGGTTCCGGAAACACCGTAACCCTGATCATCAGTCATGATGAGCAGAATATTTGGTGCGCCCTTTGGCGGAACGAGACGCGCAGGCCAGTAAGGTGTTGAATTTACCGCATCTTCTTTAATGATCCCTCCAAAGGGAAGTGGCGGAATGGGCAAACTCTTTCCCTGAATGGTGTAGGTAGAAGTTGGCGCCCCGGGTTTACCTTCTATCTTCTGGGCAGTTGCGGGTAACATCAAAACTGATCCCACCAGGATGGAAAGAATAATGTAGTGCAGTTTTTTTTTCATGGTCTTAATTTACAATTTGGGAAATAGGCGAAAGGATCCCAGTTTGTGAAATACGATACCGACACTATAGCCGGAAAACCTAATTCCGGTTAAGTGGGGCATATTTTCAAGAATGTGCAACAACGAACATCTAATTCAGGCCGTAACGCCCGCGGCACAAGTGGCGGCTTTAACTAATGAATGTAGTTCTGTCGTTAAACAGTTGATAGGGAAAGATTGATATAAATTGTTAAGAGGGGCCGTCCGTGTTCTTCTTAAAATTCACAGACACAATATCCCGCATTATTTCCGATATTTCGAAAAAATAAAATGAAAAAAGATCCTAAAAAGGCCTTTTGAATTGTGCGGCGTATACATTTTACTCATTTAACCGTTAACTGAGGTCGGAATTCATTACAACAGCATCTACAAAATTGATCATTATGGATTTTCAAATCGAAAAAACCAGTTTGGACGCTGTTAAACCACTGCGCGATTTATTTCTAAGCGAAAGTTCATTTCAGTTTGTCTACAATAAATGTCATGCGGCTGGATGGGCAGACGTTTACCTTTTCTCTATGAATGAAAAACAGATTGGTTACGGATCCGTTTGGGGAAAGGATAAAAGAGAAGACAGGGACACCATATTCGATTTTTTTTTAACCAGTCCATCCAGGAAATCTGCGGGGCTTTTCTTTGCTGAATTCATCAGATTATCTAAAGCCCGTTTTGTTGAATGCCAAACCAACGATGAATTATTGGCCCAAATGTTATTTGAGTTTACCGGCAACATAAATGCCGAGGCCATACTTTTTGAAGACAGTTTTGAAACAACCTTTAACATACACGGAACCCGGTTTTTAAAAAACAAACTTACAAATGGAGATATAGAATATACACTGGAGTGGGATGGCGAAGTGGTGGCTACAGGAGGTTATGTTTGGAATTACAATTTCCCTTATATCGATCTCTACTATGAAGTAAAGGAGGGACATAGAAAAAAAGGTTTTGGAACCCTGATCACGCAGGAATTAAAAAAAGAGGCCTATCTACTGGGGCGTGTTCCCGCTGCGCGTTGTAACGTGAAAAATCTGGCATCCCATAATACACTCATCAAAGCCGGCCTGCGGGTTTGTGGATATATATTGATAGGCGAAATCGTTCCGAGGTGAGCGGACAGCAACCAAAGCATAACAATAATCCCCGGCAACACAATCCAGTTCAACCGCAGGGTGGGTCGCTGCATCCAAAAGAACATTGATTTAAATAATCATCTCTGATGCCGATCCAGACATAGCGAATATCAATGGGAAAAAAGCAGCCGCAATTCTTTGTTTTGTTTTTCAGCCTGGGGCTGTAATTTCAAGTATGGATCAACCGAAATTGCTGATCGTCGGGGCGGGACCTACAGGCCTGGTCCTGGCGCTCTGGCTGACCAGGATGGGTTTGCCCGTGCGAATTATTGACAGGGCCCCTGGCCCGGGTACCACTTCCAGGGCGACCGTCATACATGCGCGTAACCTGGAATTTTATCATCAGCTGGGTATCGATCAAATCGCCATTTCCGGAGGACTAGAACTAAAAACTTTAAATCTTTGGATTCGCGGAAAAAAAGCCACGCATGCCCCCGTCGCTGATTTTGGAAAAGGGATGAGTCCCTATCCTTATATCCTGATATTTCCGCAGGACAAACAGGAACAAATGCTTACCAACGAACTTAATAAATCCGGAGTTGGGATCGAATGGAATACTGAACTGATATCCTTCGAGCATGATGAGCAGGGAATCCGAGGGGAAATAAGGAAAAATAACCAGACTGAATCTTTTGGCTGTCTTTATCTGGCTGGTTGTGATGGCGCGCATTCTACCGTACGCAGGCAAATGGAAGTGGGATTTGAGGGAGGAACCTATGAACATACTTTTTATGTGGCAGATATTAAAGCCAGTGGACCTGCCGCAAACGGTGAAATGCATGCTGCTTTTGATGACGCCGATTTTATGATCATCTTTCCAATGAAAGGCGATACAAATATCCGTCTGGTAGGTTCGGTAGGTTCGCAACATGAAAACAATTCGGATCTGAAATGGGAAGACGTGAGTAAGAATATTCTTACCCGTTTGAAAATGGACGTGGAAAAAATCAACTGGTTCTCCACTTACCGGGTGCATCACCGGGTGGCTTCGCGTTTCCGGCAGCAACATGTTTTTCTTCTTGGCGACGCGGCCCACCTGCACAGTCCGGTGGGTGGACAGGGAATGAATACCGGCATCGGTGACGCTGTGAACCTGGCCTGGAAACTGGCTGGCGTTCTTCAAGGCAGTGCACATGAGCGGTTATTGGATAGCTATGAAATGGAAAGAATTCCATTTGCCCGGAAACTGGTAAGTACAACAGACCGGGCATTTACATTGGCAACAACGAGAACTTCGCTGGCGACGCTGGTACGACTGCGATTGGTTCCCTTGTTGCTGCCCATCCTTTTTCGGCTCGCGTCCCTGAAACGCTCTATGTTCCGAACAGTCTCTCAAATCGCTATAAAATATCCGCAAAGTTTTTTGAGTGCCGGTCAGGCTGGCCGGATCAAGGGCGGGGACCGCCTGCCCTGGGTAACGATGGCCAATGCCGGTGATTCGAATGCAGGAAATTTCGAATCCCTGCGTGGCATGCAATGGCAGGTTCATTGTTATGGAAAAATGTCATCCAAACTGCAGGATTTTTTTACCGACAAAATGATTCCCTTATTTATTTTTGAATGGTCGGCAGCTGCAAAAAAAGCCGGCTATCTGGAAAACGCCATTTATATCGTAAGGCCCGATGGATATGTGGGACTGGCTGATCCGCAGGAAGATTTTGAGCGACTGTCCACTTATACCAATCAATATATTCAACCCAATAAAAACACACCCATGGAAGTACATCATCACCCCGACCTGGAACACAAAAAGAAAAACTTCAGGGAATATTTCCTTGAGTTCCTGATGATATTTCTGGCCGTCAGTCTTGGGTTCATTGCAGAGAATTTACGAGAACATATTTCTGACAGCAATAAGGAAAAAGAATATATTGAATCGATGTTGCAGGACCTGAAATCAGATACAGCAAGGGCCAACCATTCGATCACAGGAACCACCCGCCAGATACATGGTATGGATACCCTGGAAATGTTGCTAACTCCTGACGTGAATGCTAATGACAGTGCAGTATTTATCTGCTACCGCCAAAGTGAATCGTTGTATGATGAATACACGATGAATTTTTCCAGCCGGACCATTACCCAACTATTCAGTTCCGGAAACATGCGGTTAATTAAAAACCAGTCTGTCTCCGACCGCATCAGTGCTTATTACGCAGCCATCAGAGATGTGGATGCGCAAAAAGCCCATTATAAAGAATATTTTGAAAAATGCCTTGCCATATATCCGGAGCTTTTTGAATTTGAGTCCTATCATAAAAGATTCAATGTTGAAGATAGCCTCGTAAATCCTCCACTGGCATTTGGAAAATATCGCATTAACAATACAAATGCCGAAAACCTGAAAAAAATCAAACCAACCCTCGATATCACAAAAGCGGTCATTGCAAGTTACCGGTCTGACATCAAACTACTAAAAGCGCAGGCCGAATCTTTGCTTTTGTTCCTGAAGGAAAAATACAAGCTGGAAGACCATTAAGCTATTTAGATTTTAGGGTAATACTTCCCGATCAACCAGGCAAACCGTGTTCGGATGAAGCCAGAGAAAGGAAGCAGGTAATGCCGTGGAAATTTTTCCATTCAACAATGCGGAGGTAATATCCTTTTTCTTTGATCCGCTGATCAAGAGCAGGATGCAGGAGGATTGTAAAATATTAGCCATACCCAGGGTTAAGCCATAAGATGGTTTCGTTCCGGCTTCGCCGATCATGGGATGTGTAAGCGATGATGCAGAAAGCTTCGCCACATGAGTCTCCGCTTCCAAAAAAGGTTCGGGTTCATTCAGGGCGAGATGGCCGTTCATACCCAAACCCAGTATGCAGATATCGATAGGTCCGGTTTTTTTCAGTTCTTCCTGTATCCTGCCGCATTCGACGGCCGGGTCTTTCGGATCACTTTGAAAAGATATATACCGGTCGTTGGTTATATGTAAAGGACCTATTACATGTTTTTGTAAATAACTCTCACAAGTAGACGGATTATTCATGGGGAGGCCACCCCATTCGTCCAGTTTGATCACCCGAAGGTGGGAAAATAATTCAGGTTCCAGATCAAAAGAGGTCTTTAACAATGTGTAAGTTCCCGTCGGGCTGCCACCGGTCGCTGCACAAAGAAGCGCCTGTCTATTTTTTTTTAGTTCATTGATGATCAGTGATGCAGCTTCCCGGCTCAGGGCATCGTAGTCATCCAGTTTAATAATTTTCATATTCGGGTGCCATTTACCAGTAGTCAGGAAGGTTTTTTTGCTCGGCTCAAAAATAATCCTTTTCACCCGGGTGCCGGTTAACCGGGAATTAATAGCTTTATTAAAAACATTCATGTCATTCGTCAGCCGGCCTGCCCTTTTGGTCGATCAGGATTCGATCGCTCAATTGTCTGCACAATGGGGATATCCTGTCTCCCCGGAGAAATTACTCCTGGTTCTCAGGGAAATATTGCAACATCCCCATCATCGGGTAATTGTTCTTGAATACGAGCGTGAAATTGCGGGATGGATTCACGGCATTTATTCTTATCGAATAGCAACTGATCCCTTTGTAGAAATCGTCGGGTTGGTTGTTGATGAGCGACACAGAAGAATGGGTATGGGTAAATTCCTTGTGCAGGAGATCTTACAATGGGCCAAATTGAGGGATTGTTCATTTGTCAGGGTCAAATGCCATATTGTTAGAAAGGAAGCCAATATGTTTTATTCCGTTATGGGCTTTCAGGAGACAAAGCAGCAAAAAGTTTATGACCTTTTTTTATAAGTAAAAACACTTACGCAACGGCGTTAGTAACCGATTATTGGGGTTCAGGATTACCAATTTGGGAATCCGATCAGAATAAAAACGCAGATTGTTACCTATTTAATAATATTAAAACGGTCACAACGTTTATATATTCTACAACCAATAATTATGAAATCTATTGCCAAAATGCTTGTTGTTATTCTTGTTGCGGGTTCTTTGTTTTCATGTAAAAAAAGCTCCAATAACTCATCCGCCTATTATTTCAAGGGGAATTTCAATGGAACATCCAAAAACATGAACACCACTGTAATTGCTGCAAAATCAAATCTGGGATCCGGGGTATACAATTTAACCATCGTAGGTGCCTCAAAGACAGAAGAAGGTGGAATTACACTTTGGTCTGACCAGGATAATTTTACCGCCGGTACCACCTATAATATCCCGGCACTCAACAACACGACGGACAATAGTTTGTCATATGTCAATCCAATAGGAAGTTCAGCTCCATCTTCTATCTGGAGTAGCACTTACAGTTATGGCTCGGCTCCCGAAAGTTTCACCTGTACCATCACCGAAGCCACTTCTGCCTATATAAAAGGAACTTTCAGCGGCACGATTTATATGAGTACAGACTCAGCTGTCGTAAGTCAGACTGTAACTGCAGGCGAATTTTACGCAAAGTTTTAGAGTCCGCCAGGTATAATTTGTCATCTTACTGGTTGTCTATCGACCAGCACAGTTAATCAGGTATCCGTATAACAACAACTACCTGACGCTGGTCTCGGGATCAGTTCAGTTTGTATTCCCCTGATTCGCAGGTTGTTTGTGGTAGTTAGCCACGAGGTCGTGAATGTCCTGGTTCCTTTGTTTTTTCAGACTGCGAACTGCCTGTCGTTTTTCTTTGTTCGACAGGCTGCTGTCCTGCCTTACTGAATAAATCCGGTCAGCATAATCCGATCTGATATCGGCTTCCTTTTTTTGCAGCTTGCTGGGCGTGTAATAAGCATTGGGGTAAGGAAAATAACCGGGATAAGGAAAACCCCCGAAAGGAATGCCGTAGTATCCAAAGGGACCATAAAAAGGAGAATAGACACCGACAAACACGGGTGGCCGGTAAACATAGACCGGGGCATGATAGGCTCCGACAACCACTGCGTGACCATGTTGAGCAAAAGTGCCATAACTCAATCCAGTGCACAAAAGAATAACCAATAACTTTTTCATAAAGTACCTCTTTTTAAATAGTTGATAAATAATAGACGCAAAAAATATACGGAGGATGCTTTACCAATCTGTAAATAACGATTCCCTAACAAATACTAAGGATTTGTTATAGGCAAATATTTTTCCTCCTGTAAAAATGGCTATTTTCGAGTGCTATGCGCCACCATGGAAAAAAGCTGTTATTTACCATCCTCATTACGTATCTGCTCATTGAATTAACCTGTTATATTTTTATCAAATCAGGGTATATTAAAACAAAACTTCCCGATTTTAATTACTCGTTCACTTTAACGGCCTATCCGTTTACAATCGGTGATATTGATTCCTTCTGGGGTGCATGGCACTACAGGGAGTCATTTCGGCGGAAGGAGGATTGTCTGAATTTCGACTACCATATCAACAGTTGGGGTGCCCGGGATATCGAGAGGACCAAACAGGCCATAGACACTGACCGGGTACTGGTACTTGGTGATTCGTTTATGGAAGGATATGGAATGGCTGAAAAAGACAGGGTCTCCAATCGTCTCGAACATAGCACAAGCCGGCAATTTCTAAATTTTGCCTGCACGGATTTTGGAACGACGCAGGAATATCTCCTGTATCAGCAACTGGGTTTACAATTTGTACATTCCACTCTTCTAATCGGCATTTTTCCCTATAACGATTTTGAGGACAACGATACGTCCCTGCACCTGAATCCTTATTATAAAAGATTCAGACCATATTTTAAGGGTATCGCACCGGATTATCATTTAGTTTATAAAGAGGATTCGATTCAAAAATCAAATTTTAATAAACAGGGTTTTTTTAAAAAAGAAAATTCAACCCGGGCCCGGTTTGTCCGGTTTTTCCGGGCTTACACCTGTTGGTTCAATATACTCACTTATTATTTGGATGCCCGCTTTGCCGATGGTCAAAAACAGTTAACGGGTTATTATCACTATACCGCTGAACAGTGGAACAAAATGAGTTTTATACTAAAAAAGATTAAGGAACTGGCCGGCAATAGAAGAATGGTCATTGTTACCATTCCTACAGCCGAGGACATCAAAACATACAAAAAACTAGGAGATCCACCCTTGTATGAGGCGATGGATTCCTTGTGTAAAGCAAACAAAATGGAATACGTGGATTTGTTGCAGGCTTTTGCTGCCAGGCCGCATTCGGAGCAAACGTTTTACTTTGACTGCGATCCTCATTGGAATGAAGCTGGGAATCAGTTTGCGGCAGAAATATTAAAACCTTTTTTTAAATGATTCCTTATGACCGCATTTTTAAACATTCTATTACGGCCCCATTTTACTTATATAGGTCAGCGTCTCTTTTTCATGAGCGGGACCATTCATGAAGGAGTCGAAAGTAAAAACGATTTTACCCGTTTTATCGATAATAAAGGTCTCCCTGCCGGTAATGAAAAATTTATTCTTTACGCCAAACATTTTCAGCACTTTATTACCAGGGTCGCTCAATAATGTAAAAGGCAGTTGGTGATGTTCAATAAATTTCCGGTGACTGTCCACGGTTCCTGAGTTGATACCCACTACCATAGCACCCGCTTTGGTAAATGCACTATAGTTATCCCTGAATGAACATGCTTCTTTTGTACAGCCGCTGCTTTCATCCTTTGGATAAAAATAAATCACCAGGATTTTTTTCCCGATGTAATCGGAAATATTGAAAAGACTGTCGTTTTGATCTTTTAGAGAAAATACCGGAACTCCATCGCCTACTATAAGGGATTTACCCTGTCCTTTTGAGCCGGAAAAAGGGTTGAATAGCAGAGCTGTCATCAGAAAAATTTTATTCATGGAGCGCCGAATCGTAATACCAAAGTTAGTGACTTAACGGGGAGTTCAGGGCTGTTTACTGTCTACCCAATGATAGAGTCTGTAATTCTTTGTTGTATCGATACCTGCAGGAGCATAAGAAATCGTAAAACTTCCCTTTTCCATCGCGGTCACGATTCCGGCAATTTTATAATCCACATAGTCGGAGGAGACCACGATAACCTCCCCCATTTTTACCACACTGTTCGATTTGATCCGGGAATTTCCTTTGGACAATCTATATTTCTGTTCGTCGAGCGGGACCGCTTTTGCAGCTGTGCCGGATGTTTTTCCGTAGGTATAAACAGAAACATCAGGTCTCACCGTTAACGGGCCCATCGGATTCAGAATATTGCCCGAATGAACACCCACGGTGCAATTCTGAAAATCGGAATATCCGTATGGGTAGGTCTGCGGATAAAAAGGCACGACATCAAATGCACAATCGCGAAAGTGGATCAGGCCTTCCAGAGAACTAATGGTTATGGGTGTGAACTGGCCGTATATCCGCAACTGACATCCTGAAAACGTAAGACCGTACCCCGATATCATCCCTTCTGAATAACTTCCCGCCTCTTTGCATCCGGCAAAATTGATTGATGAATTTGAAAACGTGGTTCCGTTCATCGAATAAATTGTTCCAATCCTGGCGACCGATTCTGCAAAAATATCACTGAAATAAGAGGGGAAATAACCGGATTGGTTATTATAAACGATCTGATTGGTGTAACCTGCAATATTCCAATGATCCAGATACCAGTTACCGGGCTCACCCTTTCCATATATGCCAGTTGCAAAACAGGTGTGAATTACACCCCATGCCATGACATTGGAAATGCGATTCATTTTTTCCTGGGCCTGACAGCCCGCCACGCAGACTTTCATATTGCCGAACTGAATCTTATCCCCAAGTGTAATATCCGCGTTATTGGTCCGACCATTGGGTGAAGTGATGATGCCCCCAACCCAGTTTGTAAAAAAACAATCCTCTATGACCGTGCCGGTTGACCCGTTGGTTCCTCCTTTGTAAAAAGCTGATAACCCAGGATAACCTCCGTCAGCCGGAACAGAAGGCCCAAACGGGTCAATGGCGATGGCGAAGTGAGGAGAATACCGGGTATCCCGGCATTTACCATCTGTGAATTTTCCCAAATCTGTATTGTAAAATGCATAAGCACCGGGAAATTTATAATCCCATGCGCCGATCAACTTCATGCCTTTTATTTCCACTCCTTTGCCGCCCTGAATACCAATCCCGAATCCGTCTTTCATTCCCTGAAAATCCAGTATTGTACCTGAACCGTCTGCACCGGCGAATGTGCTGGTTCCCTGAATTGTCAAAGAAAATGCACGATAGTGGCCCTGGGCCTCACTCCAATGCTGGAGGATCAGGGGTTTACGGCAGATATACCTGCCCGCCGGAATGAAATAAACGGGGATGTTATTTTGAATACAGGAATCAATGCCTTTCTGAAAAAATACTGACCAGTCCGCTTCAAAGGCGGGCGCTGATCGCCTGTCAGTCCTGGCCGGAGTGAACAAACGTGAAGAAAACGGGATTCTTGTTGAAGAGCAACAGAAAATACAAAAAGCAAAGAGCAGGTTCTTTATCATAATATGTGTTTTAATTTTCTGATCGGAAATCCGGCATGTGCATGACCGGGAATAAATCTAACGGCAAATATGAAAACAATATTTTGCCATCCAGGTAGAGATGATTTTGAGTAATGGCATTTTCATCTGAGCATTTTATTCAGCTCGTCTTCGATGACGGTCTTGATTTTAGATTGATACCCATAAAATATCAGCGGTATTTTAGCGTCTACTTCTACATCGTCTTTATGCACATACACATTGCCCTTAAACTGCATTTTCATTGCAGATAAATGAATTTCGCAGGAATAATCGTTCCATGTAAATTCATGAGCAGAAATGAATCCGTCATGTTTCTGCACAGTCATTTCCAACAGCTGTTTAATTTTTTCTTTAACCAGTTGCTGCGGTAATTCATGTTTTACTTTAACGACCATATGCTAACCTGCTGATTACCTAAAGGTATTGCATTAAAAAAACCATTGCGGTTGTTTTATGCTTTCACATCAAAGGCGGAGGACTAATCAAGACCATGCTGAATGTCCGGTTAAAATAATCTGATGTTTGCTGATTGTCGGGAAAAGCTATAACCGTTTGAAAGCATTTGATTCGGAGTGAATATTGCGGGAAATCAGACAGAAGTAAAAAAGAAAAAACCGCCAGTTTTATTCAGCGGTTTTTCAAAAATAGGATCTTAACGGCTTTACAGTAGGATTGGATAATGGTTTCTTTCGGATTGGATCGGTTATTTCTTTCGGATTGGATATATCAAAAGTAGGTGCATTCAGGGAGGTAAGAAAGCGCAGGAACCCTCGATTTTATCGTAAGATTACGAGAATGTAATTATCAGGAAAGTAAAGAATTAAGATATAAATTGTTCATAATCAGTTAATAACGGTCGTTTGATTATGTTTTACATGAGATTCCATTGATCTTCCATTTTATGATAAGATGACAAAGCTCAGGATTTGCATATATAACCATAGAAGCCATTTATTTTCGCAGGGCTGCTTTCATGGTACATGTTTTGAAACTATGAAAATGCCATTTCCGTAACTGAGTCTATTCGGAATTTTAGTTCCACCCAGCTTATATAATCACAATGAATCCATTAATCCGCGTGGAACGAGTTTTTCGCGGGAAAATATTTCCTTCAATAGTTTTATTTTTTTTTAGCCTGACTGCACACACCCAAAATGGACCCGGTGAATTGGTCGTGCCAGTTGTCTTCCATATTATCAGCAATAATCCCAACACCATTACCGATCAGCAAATCATTGATGCCGTTACGGACCTCAACGATGCGTTTGCTCATGCAGGTGTTTATGCATCCGGCGTCGATGGCGTAAGTACAGGGATTCATTTCTGCCTGGCGAGAATAGCTCCCGACGGAGGTAATACTTCAGGGATTACCAGAACGAATTCAGTGCTCACTGATTTCGATAGTGACCTGGAAAATAAACGCTTAAAAAATCTGGTATCCTGGAATACTCATGAATATTGCAATATCTGGTTGGTAAGTGATGTCAGGAATGAATACCTGACCAGTTTTTCATGTGGACAATGGTCGAGGCATCACGATACCGACTATGGAACTTACGATACCAGTGGCGCTTATACGGATGGAATTGTTGCCAAAGAATTTGGTCCGTCCCTGGCCGGCCTGATGGGTTCCTACCTGGGCCTGAAACCTACTTTTGTGCCGGGCAATTGCACCAATACAAATTGCGACACAGACGGAGATGGTATTTGCGATACACCACCGGCTTCGGTTCCCGGAACATCCTGTTCGCCGCTTCTGAATTCGTGCAATACGGATTCTCTCAGTGGATTTTCCCGTAATATGCCGGACCTGGTTTCGAATTTTATGAGTATGAGCGGCCCTTGCATGAATTCATTTACTACCGGACAGGCAGCTAAGATGCGGAGCGATCTGGCGGGTGCCAGGAATACACTGATCAGTGGTAATAAATGCAATCCTTCCTGCGTTGAAAATATAACTGCAAATTTTACGCGGGACAACTGGATGCCAAAATCAGGGGACGTTATCCAGTTTACAAGCAGTTCCACCGGCGGAACAAATTTTCAGTGGAGCGTAAATGGTGTGCCGGCCGGCACCAACAGTCCCAATTTGACTTTGACGTTTCCTGCAACCGGTAAGACAATGGTCTCACTAAAAGTATTCAATACAAATCCCTCCTGTTTTGCCAGCTACTCAGACGACATCATTGTGAATTGCGGGGTCATGGCGCGTTTTACTCCGGACGTCCGGCAGATCGCCTCCAAAGAATCCATTATATTGGACAGTATTATGTTCACCAACAGATCTGTCGGAGCCACATCCTATCAATGGTGGATCAGTAATAACCAGGGGATGTCTCCACAAATCGTCAGCAATGCCTTTAGTTTAAATTATGTTTTTAAAACGCCGGGTAATTATTCCATCTGGCTGGTTGCTGCAAATGGGTCCTGCATGGATACTACAGAAATATTTACTTTCCCGGTGTTCGATCCTACGGCAGATGGAACAATCAGTCTGAGTGATGTGCAATGTTATGAGCAGACGAAAATTATCGCAACCATCAGCATTTGTAATAGCGGATTTGCACCGATACCCGCGGGAACGCCTGTTAGTTTTTATGATGCTGATCCGCGAAGCGGCACCGCTAATAAATTATCAACGGTATTTTTAACCACAACCCCAGTTGCCGGAAGATGCTGTGGCTCATTTACCGATATCATTGACGCCAAAAGAACAGGGTTGAATCAATTGTATGCAGTATTTAATGATAATGGAAATGGAAATCTGCCCAACACAAATCTGCCGGAATTAATTTATACCAATAATACAAATGGCCAGTCTGATTTTCAATTTCATGTGACGGTTTTTCCTGACAGCGCTACCGTTCAGCCCTTTGACAGCCTGTTGTTAACTGCAGTGGCAACGCATGGGACTGTATCTTCTTATGACTGGAGTACCGGGCAGGACCTGAACTGCACTGCCTGCGACAGCACTTATTTTATCGCAGAATACAAGGTATACAACATTACAAAAAAAATAACCGCAACCAGCTCCTATGGCTGTGTCGATAGTGCCTTTACGGTTTTGCACATTCCAATCGTAGATGATTACCGCATCCATGTGGATAGTCTGGACTGCGCGGGAGGCGACAGCCTTCATGTTTCATTTACCCTTTGCAATGATTTTGCCCATGGCAATATTCCGGATGGCCTGCATGTGTTTTTTTATGACGCGGATCCGACGGGAACTCATGCAAATTTGCTGCAGCCCGTCTTTACAACCACGAATGCAAATGCCGACAAATGCGCATCCTATGAAACCTTTATTCACCGTCCGGCCACCGCGAATATCTTCGCTGTTGTAAATGAAAATCTGCAAAACGCTGCAAGTTACGCCGGTATTTTCTATGATGAAGTGCAATTCGATAATAATCAGGATACTGCCCCTGTTACCGTTTTCGGGGTAAATATCAGTCCCGCCGATACAACCATAAACCGTTTGAGTCCGGTGCCATTGTTTCCACAAATCAGTGGGGGAAGGGCCGTCAATTACCAATGGGAACCAGTGCAATATTTATCATGCTCCGATTGTTCCAACCCGGTCGCGACGCCCGACACAAGAATTGAATATCACTTAACTGTTCAAAACGAATATGCCTGTAAAGCAACCGGAACGGTATCTATCAAACTTTTCTCAGGCGGCAGGGTAAATATTCCAAATGGGTTTTCACCCAATGGGGATGGTCACAACGATGTATTTTATATTCTCGCCAGTGACGATGTTAAACTACTAAAAAACTTCTCTGTGTTTAATCGTTGGGGACAGAAAGTGTTTCAGGTTGAAGATGCGGAGGCCAATGATCCGCGTTTCGGTTGGAACGGCCTTTTGAATGGTAAACCTGCTGAGCCGGGCACTTATGTTTATTATGCAACCATCTTGTTTGCTGATGGTAAGACGGAACTGTACAAGGGAACTGTTACGCTGGTCAGATAAAGAATATGGATCTAATGATCAGTCACTCATTTGGTGTCTGAATAAAACGTGAGGTCAATAGCCAATCGGACGGCTTCCTCCTCATCGGATAGTTCCTGTCTGGTCGCGTCTATTGGGATTTGCAAACGGCGGCCACCGGATTTGATAAGTCCCCAGGTCAGTCCATATATGAAATCCGGAAATCCGAAACTATATACCCGCAAGTGGATTTCAGTGATCCGGGCATCAGCAGGCAGCCAGACATCAGCGTGCCAGTAACGGCCAGGTGTGAACTTCATGTCTAAATCCCCATTGTATTCATGTTTTTTCATAGATCGATTTATTGAAGTTGGACTTTTGTCAAAGGCGGCGCACAGGCGACAGAAAACCCACAATCTGGCTTTAATATTATCCGGCAGGCTTTTGACAGTTCATTGACCACATGAGAAAAACTTTGCTTTTTATCAAGCATGGTATTTGAAACCAAAATTGTCGGAATTCTCATCTCCAGTGTGTAACCATCACCTGCCAGACCGGTTATCATTTGTTTCTCTGCCATATCGTGTCCGCTCACTTCAATATATAATTTACCAGGCACTGCGATGTCGACGTGTTTGTATCCATCAAAATATTCAAGCTTAACAGGAAATTTTCTGGCCTTCAGTGCCAGATATAAATCTATTGTGTGCGCGGCCACACCAGATTCTCCCAGAAGATACTGATCCCTCATACAAAGGGAATAACCATATAATTCCTGCGAGAATTCATGCACCCCCTGAGAAATGGGTAACCCGCACTCAAGACAATAATACTTTGTTTTCATAGACTGGATTTACAACCTGCTAAAATGAAAAAAAACCAAATCATTAAGAAAACTCTTCGATGAATGCCGTCTTTCAGGCGATAAGCTCGCTGTTTTTGAAGATCATCCAGGAGTGGGTTTGCGGTTGGCAGTTGGCGGTAGGCGGTTGACGGTTGGCCAAATGGTCCTTTTTTCTCAAATTCATTACCTTTAGCGTGGTATTTCCATAGCCACCTGATTATGAAAAAAACCCTTCTGATCTCCGTTCTCTCTATTGGCTTTACCGCTTTTGCCTATGCCCAGATGGCATTTGTAGACACTAAATATATCCTGAACAGAATGCCGGATTATCAGGATTCCGTCAGAAAAATAAACCGGATTACCGCAGAATGGCAAAAAGAAATTGATGACAAGCAGATCATCCTGGACAAAATGGTCACTGATTTTGAGCGCGATCAGGCGTTGTTAACCGATGAATTAACAAAAAAAAGGACAGCCGACATATTCATTCATGAAAAGGAAGTAAGGGACCTGCAGCGACTGCGATTTGGATTTGAAGGAGATTTGTTTAAAAAAAAGCAGGAAATGCTCAAGCCGATGGAAGACCAGGTATTCAACGCGGCCAGGGCTGTAGCAATCCGGATGTCGTACACCCTTGTATTGGACAGAAGTGAAGGGATCACCGTAATGTACTATAAGTCAAATCTGGATATCACCGGAGAAGTGGAAAAGGAATTGGGAAAGAATTAAGATGAACCAACAATTATTCAAGCTCGATTGACTTCAAATGGTGATTCAAATGGTTCACATAATCCTGTGCCAGAAATTCAATCGTTTGAAAACTCACTGATGTTTTTCCCGTATCACACTTGATCTGCAATCGGTCTGTGGGATAATTTTCCAATACGCGAACGATCTGTTTATTTAAGAGGCGCCACAGTTCCAGCAATTCCTGAATATCCGCACTCACATAATGTTGGGCATCTACCCATTCCATTTGTTCATAGGTCACTTTGAAATTCTCCGTATAAGTGGATCGGACAAAACGCTGTAAATTAATTTGTGCACTGTCAATCAGGTGACCAATTATTTCCTTCTTCGACCATTTATTAGGGCCAGCTTTATAATTCCAGTTTTTATTTAATAAGTCGGAGTTCAAAAATTGTGTAAACGCAACTTCCAGATCCCCTGCAATTTTTTTCATTACCGCCATAAATATAGATTTTCGGGTAATATGCCTGTTTTGGGTGGCATTTTCCTGGTTATCCGGTAAAAGCATGCCCGGTCTGAGGGCCAGTGTAACCCAAAGACTTTCAGTAGCGAGTTGTCTCATGCACTATGAGACGCAGGTATTTATAGAAATGTTGCATATCGCAGATAAAAGTTTTCTTAATTTTTATGTGAGCCAACCGGTATCCCAACCCACCCCCCTGAAATTCAGGTTTTGGGCTTCAAATACCACCCGAGCCACAGGCCACATAAACCCCAGCTGAAGATTGCATCCATAAAATGGGCATTCAGATCGGCCTTTGGATACCAGATGTGCATAGCATAGGGAGAATTTAAGAAAACAATAATCCCTGTAATCAGGCAGGCCATGAAGATTTTGCCAAAGCCCGAATCTTTCATTTTTATTAATATCCAGCAAAGCATGGCCACGATAACGACATCCACCAGGAGTCCCCTGATAATATTGACAGCCATATTCACTTTCAATTCCCTGTGATATTGAATCTGCATCCAGGGCTTTCCTTCGTTACCCGTCATTATTTTCTTCATATCGTCATTGCTGGTGCCTTTCGGATAATACGGTAACTGATAGGAACCGTCTTCGGTAAATTGTGAATTCATATATGCCAGGATGCTATCCTGTTTCGGCGTATACTGCTGACTGGCAGCGTGGAGTTGCAGAACGGTCCAGGACAGCGTCTGCCAGATAAAAATGATGATCCCTCCTACAATAGAAGCTATGGCAAGTTTTTTCATGTTTTAGTTTTTACGAGAATAAAAGTTACGCATTTTTGTTTTTACGTCATTTTTTTAAAGAAAGATACTGATTAGTCTATGGCAAAACCACCCGCCTTAATCATTACTTTAGTATCATCATAAATACCGCACATGAAAAAATTGTTTGTCTTTCTACTATTGATTTCCCGATTTGCGCAAGCCCAGCAAAAAGAAATCAGATCATATAATGGTCCGGCTCCCGGGTCTGAAAGCTGGAACTGGTCAGAAAAACAGAATGATAAAAACTTCATGCACCAGGTGACCGTGTATAATGTGGTCATACCCACGTTAACCATTTTTTCTCCCGATCCTGCCATGGCCATATACCTCGTTTTTCAAATACGTCAAATGTTTGTCAACCAGGCTCTGGGGGTATAGATTTCCCCCTGTATAGTCCAGGTATACATGGCCGTGCCTGTCCAGCCGGCTAAATTCTCTGCATCTCAAACTGTTGAAGAAGGCATCTGTTTCAGAATTTGCGTACTCCATGAGAAGGTATTTCAGCATGATTTGTAAAATCATTCCCTTGCATCCGAAATTATAAACTCATGGATAATAAGTTCTTACCCCTTTAGGTAGTTTTAATGAATACACTGATCACCTGGCAGAATTCGTAACTTGGAAGAAACGATTGATTTGTTCAGAATTATTATAAAGGAAGATCCTGCACAATTGGGAATAGCTGCGGGCAGTCTGGCGGCGGAAACGATCAGAAGAGCCATTCAAGAAAAAGGTCAGGCAAATATTATACTTGCAACAGGAACCAGCCAGTTCGAAACACTGAGCCAGCTGAGGAATGAAAAAATAAACTGGAGCAGGGTAACCCTGTTTCATCTTGATGAATATATCGGGCTACCTGAATCGTCCCCGGCAAGTTTCAGGAAATATTTAAGAGAACGGTTTATCCAACAGGTTGCCCCATTACAAGCTATACATTTGATAAACGGTGAGTCAGATCCAATTGAAGAATGCAGACGACTGGGCGAACTCATTACAAAAACGTCCATCGATGTTGCCCTTGTGGGTATCGGGGAAAATGGTCACCTTGGGTTTAATGATCCCCCGGCTGATTTTGAAACGGAAGAGCCTTTTATTGTTGTGGAATTGGATGAAAAATGTCGCAGACAACAATTGGGTGAGGGATGGTTTAACACAATACAGGATGTGCCTCTTCGGGCAATAACTATGTCGATCAGACAAATTCTTAGATCCCGTCAGATCATTTGTTCAGTTCCGGACAGCCGAAAAGCAGTTGCAATCCGGGACTGTTTTGAAAATCCTGTTTCCAACCTGTATCCTGCTGGTATACTTCAGGTGCACGCCAATTGCATTTGTTATCTGGATAAATTATCTTCAGCCTTACTCAAAAACCTGAATCCGGATGGTATCAGATAAGTCTTTGGTCAGGATAAATAACGGTCGTATCATCACTCCGGAGCGGATCATTCCGAATGGATCACTGCTCATTAAAGAGGGCAGAATTATTGAGGTAACAGATCGTGACCAGGATATTCCCGATGCCATCGTCCTGGATGCCGGCGGTCGATATATATCACCAGGTTTTATCGATATCCATATTCATGGTGGCGGTGGTTATGATTTCATGGACAATTCTGTAGAAGCATTTCTGGGGATTGCCAGGCTGCATGCCAGATATGGAACGACAGCCATGTTCCCAACAACACTAACGGGTTCAACTGCAGACATCGTTAAAACGCTGGAGACTTTTGAACAGGCATGCCCTCTGAATGAATTCGGAGCGCAAATGCTCGGGATGCATCTTGAAGGTCCATATTTCGCGATGAATCAGCGCGGGGCACAGGACCCAAGATACATCCGCGATCCTGACCCAAAAGAATATGAATATATTCTCTCAAAGTCAAATTCGATTAAAAGATGGAGTGCAGCTCCGGAACTAAATGGAGCTATTCCTTTTGCGAGGTATTTAAAGTCGAAGGGTGTGCTGGTTTCGCTCGCGCATACTGATGCCATATATGAGGAAGTCGCAGAGGCGTTCAAAAACGGATATACCCTGGCTACGCACATGTATTCAGGTATGTCTGGCGTTACACGCAGAAATGCTTTTCGCTTTGCCGGGGTTATTGAAAGTGCATTCCTTATTGACGAAATGGATGTGGAGGTCATTGCCGATGGCGTGCATCTTCCGGCACCATTGCTTAAATTAATCTTCAAAATAAAAGGTCCTGGTAGGATTGCACTCATCACTGATGCGATGCGGGCAGCGGGTATGCCACCCGGAGAAAGTGTAATCGGTAATCTGCATACAGGTATAAAAGTAATCGTCGAAGACGGAGTTTCTAAATTACCAGACAGGAGTTCCTTTGCCGGAAGTGTAGCAACTGCTGACAGGCTGGTCAGAACCATGATCGATTTGGGCGGTGTTTCATTAGCAGATGCTATACGAATGATTACAAAAACGCCGGCTGAAATTATGCATATCGCAGACCGGAAAGGATCATTGTTAGCAGGCAAAGACGCAGACATTGTGATCTTTGACGAAAACATAACGATTCACACCACGATGGTTAAAGGGAAAATCATTTATGAGTCAGCGTCCGCGCATGCTGTTTAGACGGCTCAGCAGCAGTTACAAGTTTGGGTCCTGAGAGATAATCGTCCAGTCACTTTTTCCGCGATCCTTGTCCAGCCAGGCGTCCATTTTCCTGGCAACGGCCGGAACAACCATTAATGTATTGTTTGTTGAAGCAGCCTGTTCCATCATGAGACGTGCATCTTTTCGGGCCATGCTCAATTCCCAGGAAGGCTGATCAAATGTATTGCTGGTGATTTTTCTCAGGCGGCCCTGTGCTACCACAGCGGGGTTTAGCAATTCCAAAAGCGTTCCCAGTTCTGATGCAGGTACATCAAGCGATCCGGCCAGGGTAATAAGATCTGAAATACCTCCGGTCAGCGAAATATGAAAAAGGTTTCCCAGCAGTTTAATAGCTGCTGCTTTTCCCGGTTTTTCTCCGAGGTTTATCAGTTTACCGGTCATACCCGACAACACGGGTTCCAGTTTGCTCACCAGCTGCTGGTCGCCGGAAACCAACATGACACCCGTACCGTCCAGCGCATTGGGGGGTCCCATAAAAACAGGTGCATGTATATAATTAAACCCTTTCTTTTTCCAATAAGTATAACGTCTAGCTGCTCCTGGTGCTGAAGTTGTGGTATGATCGATGATAATTGCACCAGATTGAAATCCCACCGAAGCTTTTTCCAATACTTCGTCTACGGCCTGGTCGTCAGAAAGCGTCAGGTGGATGCGGTCTGCGCCTTTCACAGCTTCAGCTGGCTCCGCGAAGGCTTTTGCACCGAATGCTTCCAAATTTTTTGCCTTTGCCGGAGTCCGGTTCCAAACCTGAACTCTCTCACCTTTTTTTAATAAAGCGCGCGTAAAATTAGCGCCCAGGAGACCGGTCCCTAAAAATGCGATCATGACTGTATTTTTTTCTCTGGCAAATTTAAAACAATTCAAATGACCCCCCCTTAACTTTATTGTTGAATTAAACCATGCATATACTCATTGCACCCAATGCTTTTAAGAACAGTCTCTCAGCGCCCGATGCTGCAGAAGCTATCCGGCAGGGTTTGCTGCAAAGTGGGCTTCCATGCAGCATGTTATGTTTTCCCATCGGTGACGGAGGAGACGGCACGGCCGACTTAATTATTCATCATCTGAAAGCCCGGAAAATAAGTATGGAGTCGACAGATCCACTGGGAAGGCGGATCAATACAATGATTGGTTTTATTGACGATGAAAAAACAGCCATCATTGAAATGGCAGAAAGTTCCGGGTTGAAATTATTGAAGCCGGAAGAATATGATCCATTACGTGCGTCATCTTTTGGTACCGGTGAATTAATCCGCCACGCACTAGATACAGGAGCCGGGAGAATTATTCTGTGCATTGGAGGCAGCGCTACCATTGACGGGGGCTGTGGAATTTTACAAGCCCTTGGAGTTCGTTTTCTGGATCAGGCAAAAAAAAATCTTCAGGTAATTCCGGAAAATCTGGTTCACCTGGATTCGATCGATGTTTCCGGAATAGACAAACGGATTCTGGAAACAGAATTGATTGTTCTCTGTGATGTAGACAATTTCCTCCTGGGGGAAACAGGGGCAGCTGCTGTATTTGGTCCGCAAAAGGGCGCTTCAGCAAAGGACGTTTTGCTATTGGAAAAAGCCCTGAGTAAACTAAGGGAAGTTTCCCTGTTGAAAACAGGTCAAAATATGAATACGATTCGCCACGGAGGTGCT
>JBGPBW010000025.1:0-30097 GCA_041481385.1 Puia sp. | reverse complement strand
TTGAATAGGATTTACCGAATTCAAAAAAAAGCAGGTCACTGTTTTTCCGGTTCAGGTTCCAGGAAATGGTTTCCAGTCCGGTTTCCAGCAGGGAAGGCCGCATGATATTGAGTTCCGCACTCAGGTTATTCATCATCTTTACGCTCGTTTCCAGCTCCGGTTCACTGAAATACGCGCTGTTGGTAATGGAATTGGTAAAGATTTCGCTAAAACCGCAACCGACGAGAAATCCTGCTATTTTTTCCTGAAGGGCTGCAGATTCCCGGCCTGTTTCCACAGAGGGTGAAATATGAATGTTTGCCGGAATCTCTATGTGATCAAATCCATCAATGCGCATAATCTCTTCGACCAGGTCGGCAGGTATCTGTATGTCGGGTTTGTGGTAAGGTACTGCGATCAGCAGGTCGTCCATGTCTTCCCGCAGAATATCAAAACCCAGGGCCAGGAGAATGTTTTTTACAGCCACAGAATGGTAGTTTTTCCCGCTTAGTTTTTTGAGGTAATGATATTTTAAGAGGATCTGTGTTTTCGGGAAAGGTTCCGGATACAAATCAGTGAGTGGCGAACCGATTTTACCTGTGGCAAATTCCTGAATCAGGCTGACAGCCCTTTTCAGAGCAGTAACCGTTCCTGAAATATCCATTCCTTTTTCAAAATGGATGGCAGCATCAGTACGGAGACCGTGTCTGAATGAAGTTTTTCGGATGGCGGATGGGTTGAACCAGGCAGACTCCAGGAATAAATCCGTAGTTGACGTTTTGATTCCACTATTTAATCCACCAAAGATACCGGCAATACACAAAGGACCTTCTGCATCACAGATCATCAGGTCGGTCGCGTCCAGTCTTCTTTCTTTTTCATCCAGGGTGACGAATGAGGTTCCCTGCGGCAGGTTTTTTATGATAATTCTGTTTCCTTTAATACTTGATGCATCGTAAGCATGCAGGGGCTGGCCGGTTTCCTGCAGTACGAAATTCGTGATATCTACAACGTTATTGATCGGCCGGATTCCAATAGATTTCAATTTATCCTGCATCCACTTTGGAGATTCTGAAATGCGGATACCGGTGATCGTTATACCCGAATACCTGGCGCAGTCCCGGCGGTTTTCCAGTTCCACTTTTATTTCCAAACCCTGACGGATCGGGGTTACCCAGGAGACCTGAGGTTGTTTCACACGATAGTCTTTTTTATCCTGATGAGATAACCAGGCACAGACATCACGTGCCACCCCAAGATGACTCATCGCATCCATATGATTTGGTGTCAGGCCAATTTCAAAAGTGAAATCGGTATAGGGCTTTAACCAGTCTGCCACAGGCATTCCGGGTCGCAGATGCGGAGGCAATACCATGATACCGGAATGATCTGTTCCCAGTCCGATCTCATCTTCCGCGCAAAGCATACCCTGACTTTCCACACCACGGATTTTTGCAGCTTTGATCTGGATGGGCTCACCCGAATCCGGATACAGTGTGGATCCGACTGTGGCCACGGCAACCTTCTGTTTGGCGGCTACATTAGCAGCGCCGCATACAATCTGCAGGTATTCTTTTCCACCGGTATTGACCTGTGTAATTTTCAACTTTTCTGCATTAGGGTGAGGTTCGGCTGAAATCACTTCACCTACGATCAGACCCTCCAGCCCTCCTGTTATAGAATAGTAAGGTTGCAGGCTTTCCACCTCGAGCCCGATCGAGGTAAGGATTCTTGAAATTTGTTCCGGGTTTGGTTTGGACGTGAGATTATCAGGAAAATAGTCACAAAGCCAGTTGTAGCTGATGGTCATGAGGGAAAACGCTTAGGCTGGCAAAGATAGTTTTTTAGGTTTAACGCATGATGCTTAAAGCATAACGCTTAACGCTTAACGCCTAATGCCGAACGCGCAACGCTCAACACGGCAAGTAAGAAGATATCAAATGGCTTCAGGGATTTTGAATACTAAAAAGGCGTTAACCTTTACGCTTTAAGCTTTAAGCCTTTTGGCTGGCAGGGTTTTAGCCTGTATACAGACTATAATTAAATGTTAATCGTTTTATAGGGAGTTTACTTACAGCATCAATCTCGATCAAAGAGATAGATCAACAATGAAAAATCATGAAAAACATCTACTTTATTCTCGCGGCAGGGCTGTTTATAGCTTCCTGTGGACCCACAACGGTCATTCAGTCTGATTCCTATCAGCCTGAGCCTGCACCGGTTGCAGAGGTTTCATACCAGTCCTTTTATGATCAGCTTTCACCTTATGGAAACTGGATTAACTATCCGGGTTACGGATACGTATGGATGCCTAATGCTGGGCCAGATTTCCGCCCCTATTCCAGTAATGGAAACTGGATTTATACTGATGCCGGATGGACCTGGGCCTCTAATTATAGCTGGGGATGGGCACCATTCCATTATGGCAGATGGTTTTATGAAAATGGATACGGCTGGCTTTGGGTTCCCGGAAATGAATGGGCACCTGCCTGGGTAAGCTGGCGGGGTGGTGGGGAATATTATGGATGGGCACCTCTGGGACCGCGGATTTCTGTGGACGTAGCCCTCAACAGCTATAACCCGCCTGTCAATTACTGGAACTTTGTTCCAAGTCGCTATATGGGAAATCCGGGTTGGCACAATTACTATGTCAATGAAAATAGAAACGTAACTATAATTCATCAAACAACCATTATCAACAATTACAGCGGAACCAACAGGGACCGGTACAACTATGCCCCCGGACCTGATCCAAACGAAGTGAGAAGGGTTAGTGGAAATGACTTTCATCCCGTACAACTACGGGAAGCGAATACGCCCGGCGAACGCATTTCGGGATCACAATATGTAATCTACCATCCACGGGTAAGCGCAACTCCGGCAGCCCGTGGTGATGCTCCGGGAAGGCCGGCGGTACCTGCACCGGCGCATGCTGAACAGTTCAGCAATACACGCCCCTCTGCGTTGTATCCGGCTTATAATCAACCTTCCAATAACCAGCCGGCTTATAATCAGCGAACATCACCTGAAAACCCCAATGGCAATCAGCGGCCAGTTACGGAAAGTCCGAATAATAATCAGCCCGGATATAATTCAAGACCTGCAAACAACCAACCGGTTAATGGGCAGCCCGCAAATACTCAGCGGCCTGTAACGGAAAATCCGAATAATAACCAGCCTGCGTATATGCCCAGGCCTGCAACCAACCCGGCGCCCATGCAGAATACGAATACTGACAACACCCCGGCACAAAGAAATCAGGAAGCTGCCAGACAGATGGATGCACGCACCAGAAAAATGACACTGACTCCGCCTGACCAACAAAATGCACAGAATAATGTACAGCCGAAACCAGCGCCCGCAACGCATGTTCAGGCGACCGGGCGTCCCTCCAACGTGCATAATCCGAATAATGGAAAACCCTTACAAAGAACTGCAATGCCGGAGAAAAAACCCGAACAGAAGAATGATGAAAAGCCGAAAACAAAAGAAGCCGGAAACAACAATTAGCATTAACCGTTTTTTTTATAAGAATTTTCAAAACCCCCGTCAGCAACGGGGGTTTATTTTGCAGCATAATGCAAGGGATTTCTTTTTTAATTAACAAAATATTTACGAATAATTCTTTGTACACAGGAGGTGTGTATTTCCTTTGCGGGAAAGCGAAAAACTTTTTTAAATTGTGAATAGACCCGCATATTTGGTGCATAAGGCCTGAATAATGTGAATAAACCTGTGCATGAAGCGGGAATAAAATAAAAAAAAGAAAAGCCGTTTGACTCGATTCAATCGCCTTTATATTCGCCCTCCCGATATCGTTTGGTAATACAAGGGTAATAGTAGCAAATCAATTTAAGCGTACACATGGAGCTCACCAACCTGAATAAAGATCGAAAGCTGCGTCGTAAATCTCCGCTCGATATCAGTACAATGATGTACGGAAAAGTGCCCCCTCAGGCCAGGGAACTGGAGGAGGCAGTGCTGGGTGCAGTCATGTTGGAAAAGACTGCGTTTGATACCGTTGTGGAAATCCTCAAACCTGAATGTTTTTACGTCGAAAGTCATCAGCGGATTTACCAGGCTATGCAATCCCTGGCCCAGAAAAGCCAGCCGATCGATATGCTCACCGTGGTCGAAGAACTGCGCTTTAGGGAAGAGCTGGAAATGACCGGTGGCCCCTATTACATAACCCGCCTCACAAATGCGGTGGTTTCCGCTGCAAATATCGAAGCGCATGCCCGCATCATCCTGCAGAAATTCATACAACGCGAACTGATCCGTATTTCCGGCGAAATAATAGGTGATTCCTACGAAGATAGTACCGATGTATTCGACCTGCTCGATGAAGCTGAATCCAAATTATTTGAAATTACCAATAACCACCTGCGCAAAAATTTCGACAGCATCGATACGGTATTGGTGAAAACCATCCAGCGCATTGAAGACCTGCGCCACAAGAATGACGATATTTCCGGGGTGCCTTCAGGATTCAGTTCGCTGGATCGGATTACCTATGGATGGCAACCCACGGACCTCATTATCCTGGCTGCCCGTCCCTCCGTAGGTAAAACCGCTTTTGCCCTGAACCTCGCCCGGAACGCGGCATTACATCCCACCAAGAGTACGCCCATCGCCTTTTTCTCTCTGGAAATGAGCGCCAGCCAGCTGGTACAACGAATTCTGTCAGCGGAAAGTGAGATCTGGCTGGAAAAAATTTCCCGGGGTAAACTGGAAGAGCACGAAATGAAACAGCTCTATGCTAAAGGCATTCAGCGGCTTGCACAGGCACCTATCTTCATCGATGATTCGGCAGCCCTGAATATATTTGAATTGCGTGCCAAATGCCGAAGGCTGAAAAATAAACACAATGTTGGACTGATCATCATCGACTACTTGCAGCTCATGAGTGGTACCAGCGACAACCGAAACGGAAACCGTGAGCAGGAAATCAGCAAGATTTCCCGCGACCTGAAAGGCCTTGCTAAAGAATTACAGGTACCCATCATCGCACTATCACAGTTAAGCCGTGAAGTGGAAAAAAGAAAAGAAGGCAACAAAATGCCCCAATTGAGCGATCTGCGTGAATCGGGTGCCATTGAACAGGACGCGGACATGGTCATGTTCCTCTATCGTCCTGAATATTACGACATCACAGCCAACGAATTCGGAGAAAGCAACAAAGGCGAAACCCATGTGCGTATTGCCAAACATCGAAACGGATCTCTGGAAACTATTAAACTGCGTGCTTTGTTGCACATCCAGAAATTTGTCGACGATGAGGGAACCGATTTCAATGGCCTCCCACCCGGAGGAAACTGGAAACCCGTGCCTGCCGACGAACAGGGCGGTCCTAAACTCTATATTCAGGCCGGCAGCAGGATGAATGATATTCCTTTTAATGACGAAGATCCTTTTTAAGTCCCCGCCTGCTGATTATCTTTATATGGATGCCCGATCCATATTTTTATTTTGCTTCCCTGGCTAAACAGGTTGACGAATTTGTTTTGGATGAAAACTCTTCACGGCATATCGTGCAGGTCCTGCGCATGAAACCGGGGGAAACCCTGCGACTTACTGATGGTAAGGGACTTTCAGCGCTGGCAACGATTCGGGATGCCAGCAAAAAGCGCTGCGTTGTAAATATTACGGAAAAACAAATACACCAAACTCCAAAACGCCATGTGTGTATTGCCCTTTCACTCCTGAAAAATACCAGCCGGTTTGAATGGTTCCTGGAGAAAGCTTCGGAGCTCGGCATTGATGAAGTCATACCACTAAAATGCGCGCGAACAGAAAAACAGCAATTCCGGATGGAGCGCATGCGGAGTATTCTGGAAAGCGCATTGATCCAATCGCAACAGGTGTGGATGCCGGTGATACTGGAGCCCCAATCCTTTATTCCCTGGATAGATCAGGTACAGGCAGATCAGAAAATGATTGCCCATTGTGAACCCGGGGCAAAACGAAAGCTGAGTGAAGTGGTCGATCCGGGTTTTTCTTCCCAGCTCATCCTGATCGGACCCGAGGGAGATTTTTCTGAAGAAGAAATCAGGCTGGCTGTAGAGGCCCGGTTTATTGAAGTTGAATTAGGAGAAAACCGGCTTCGCTCGGAAACCGCGGCACTAGCGGCTGCGGCGGTTTTGAAATTGCTTTGAGAGAAATTGTCAATTGTTAATTGTCAATTATTAACGCCGATTTCTAAAAAGCCTCATTAAATTTCCACACTTCCACACTTCCACACTTTCACACTTCCACACTTGCTCTCAGTATTCTTTTCACCAATCCCGGTCCCTCATAAATAAACCCCGTCCAGATTTGGACAAGTGATGCGCCAGCCATCATTTTTTCTTTTGCGTCCGCTGAAGTATGAATTCCTCCCGAGCCGATAATGGGTATACGGCCTTCAGTTTTATGCGAAATATATCGGATAAATTCCGTTGACCTTTCCCGGATTGGCCTGCCACTCAGGCCGCCGGAACCTATTCTTGCAAGTTCTTTGGGGTGCGTTTGCAAGCCATCACGGGTAATGCGGGTATTACTCACCACCAGGCCATCCAGCCTGATTTCCAAACACAAGCTAATCACATCGTCCAGCTGCTCATGAGTAAGATCGGGTGAAATTTTGAGTAATAGTGGTTTCTTACCTGCCTGCCCACGATTCAGATCCTGGAGCACCGTGAGGATTTTTCGCAGGGATTCTTTTTCCTGCAGTTCCCGCAGTCCCGGCGTATTGGGGGAGCTTACATTCACGACAAAAAAATCCACATAAGGATATAATTGTTCAAAACAAATGGCATAGTCCTGCCAGGCCTGGTCGTTGGGGGTGTTTTTGTTTTTCCCGATATTACCACCTATGAGCATAGTGGTATTCCCGGACTCTGCAGATTTTTCCTTCCATTTTTTCAGTCGTACGCTGACGATGTCCACACCGTCATTGTTGAATCCCATTCGGTTTATCAGGGCCTCATCCTTTTTCAACCGGAAGATCCTGGGTTTGGGATTACCACTTTGCGCCAACGGGGTTACTGTTCCAATTTCAACAAAACCGAAACCGAGGGTCTCGAGACTTTGCAGATAAAGAGCATTTTTATCAAATCCTGCAGCAAGGCCCAGTGGGTTTCTAAAAATGAGACCGGCAAAAGTCTTACGCAGGGCGGGATCCGGTTCAGCGAACAGTTTCCGTAATAAATAACGCCCGGGCCGCGTAGCAGAAATGGCGTTCAGCATAAACATTGAAAAATGGTGTACGGATTCAGGGGGGAAGAAAAATAATAAAGCGCGAAGCCATTTATACATATGCGGGACAAAGATAAAACACTTTAACAGTTGGGATCGATTGATACTGCATTAAGAATTTTACCTTTGAAGACGCTATAACAATACGATATGCAGGAAGCTTATATTATTGCCGGATACCGCACAGCAGTAACCAAGTCGAAAAGAGGTGGTTTCCGTTTTTACCGGCCCGATGATCTGGCCATCACGGTGATCCGGGATCTGCTGACTTCAATACCGCAGCTGGACCCGAAACAAGTAGACGATGTGGTCGTCGGCAATGCAGTACCCGAAGCTGAACAAGGGCTTCAGGTTGGTCGAATTATCGCGGCAAGGGCAGTCGGCATCGGCGTTCCGGGTATGACGGTAAACCGCTATTGTGCCAGTGGATTGGAATCTATCGCTATTGCAACGGCAAAAATCCGGAGCGGGCTGGCAGATTGTATCATCGCAGGTGGTACCGAAAGTATGACTATGGTACCGACCAGCGGCTGGAAAGTGGTACCTGCTTATTCCATTGCTTCCGATGATCCCGACTACTACCTGAATATGGGCCTGACCGCAGAGGCCGTTGCAAAGGAATACCAGGTAAGTCGGGAAGACCAGGATCAGTTTTCTTTTCAATCGCACCGGAAAGCACTGGAAGCGATCCGGGAAGGACATTTTAAAACGGGCATACTGCCAGTAACTGTGGAAGAAGTATCCCTGGATAAGAACGGAAAAAAACAGCAAAAAGAATTCATTGTGGATACGGACGAAGGTCCACGTGCGGATACATCTCCGGAAGCACTGGCCAAACTCAAGCCGGTTTTTGCAGCCGGCGGAAGTGTAACCGCCGGAAACTCCTCTCAGACCAGCGACGGTGCAGCCTTCGTCATTGTAATGGGTGAAAAAATGATGAATCAGCTGGGATTAAAACCCATCGCGCGCCTCGTAAGTTGCGCCAGCGCTGGGGTTCATCCCCGGGTGATGGGTATTGGCCCTGTGGAAGCAGTGCCCAAAGCCCTGAAACAGGCGGGCATGAATCTGTCTCAAATTGATCTGATCGAGTTAAACGAAGCATTTGCCAGCCAGACGCTGGCTGTGATTCGCAAACTTGATTTCAATCCCGATATCGTGAATATCAATGGTGGTGCCATCGCCCTGGGCCATCCGCTGGGATGTACCGGCACCAAACTCACCATCCAGATTACCCAGGATTTGAAAAGGCTGAACAAAAAATTTGGAATCGTAACGGCCTGCGTAGGCGGAGGACAGGGAATCGCGGGGATTATTGAAAACATCAACTAATTGTTAATTGTCAATGGTTAATTGTCAATTGTTAACAGAACTTGAAATCTTTCAATACCTATGCAGTTCGGACACAATTCATCGTTAATAACTTACCACTAACTTCCAGGAATTGACAATTGACAATTATCAATTGACAATTAAATTGAGAAACTCAAATACCATACAACGATCCATCGCAGCGTTCCTGCTCCTGTTGTTTTCTTTTTGTGTAACACCGAAAAGGGTTTTACATGACCTGCTGGCCAATCACCGGGATGCACAAACATCTCCTCATCTGCCACAAAAACAAATCGCTGCATCCGGTTTTCATTGTCATATTGATGACCTGGTGGTCGTAGCACCTTTTTTGCCTGGCATCCAGGCATTAATTGTAAGTATACTTTCTTCTACTCCCCGGCATTTTACTCAGCCTGCTGATTCTTTTTCATTGGCATGCCTCTCCCTTCGCGAAGGACGTGGTCCCCCTGCTCATTTCTCCATGTAGTTTTTAGTTACCCTTATTTAGGTTTTCCTAAAACGAAAAGAAACAGCATCGGTTATGAAGTCTTTTTTACTGATTATTTTATTTAGCGGATACATCATTCATTCACCGGCTCAAAGCAGCAGGAGATTTAATATTTCCGGATTCGGAGGTTCTCTCTCAGGTAAAGTGGTGGATAGTGCTACGGGAAAGGGAATTGCAAGTGCGTCTGTGTACATCGCCGACCTGAAACTGGGCGCGATGGCTAATGAATCCGGGGTTTATCATTTTGCTAACCTGCCAACCGGCACATACCTGGTGGAGGCTCACGCTATCGGCTATGCTACGCAAATAAAAAATGTTACGATATCGGAAAAAGCAGTTCAGGATTTTTATCTCGGCCTGCAGTACACTGAAGAAAGTCCGGTAGTGATTACCGGACTATCCAAAGCAACACAAATCAGACGCAGCCCGGTACCTATAGTTACGATGAACCACCAGGCACTGGTAACCATCCAGAGTACAAATATCATTGATGCCATTACCCGGCTTCCCGGCGTGACCCAACTCACGACCGGCCCCAATGTGTCCAAACCTTTTATCCGCGGACTTGGTTATAATCGTATCCTTACGCTATACGATGGTGTACGTCAGGAAGGCCAGCAATGGGGAGACGAACATGGCATTGAAGTGGATCAGTATGGTGTTGACCGCGCAGAAGTGATCAAGGGCCCGGCCAGTCTTACGTACGGATCTGATGCTTTGGCGGGCGTCGTAAACCTGATTCCCACTCCGGCGGCGCCGGAAGGAAAAATACAGGGTGATGTACTCGCAGAATTTCAATCCAATAATGGCCTTTTCGGGGGTTCTGCCATGCTGCAGGGAACCAAAAACGGTTTTGAGTGGATGGGACGCTTGTCCCACAAAGAGGCAAGCAACTATTCAGATCCTGTGGATGGTCGAGTGTACAATACTGCATTTAAGGAAAATGATGCGACGATTTCTATTGGCCTGCACCGGGCTTTCGGTTATGCACACCTGAATATTTCCATGTTCGACGACCTTCAGGAAATACCAGACGGCAGCAGGGATTCTGCCACACGCCATTTCACCAAACAGATCTCGGATTCGGATACCTATCGCCCGGTAGTAACCAGCCAGGGACTGCACAGTTATGCGATCACACCTCTTCATCAGCATGTACAGCTCTTTCATGCATATTCAACAAATAATTTTGCCCTGGGTGCCGGAAGACTCACCGTAAATCTGGGTTTTGAGCGTAGTGTGCGCAGGGAATACAGTCATCCACAGCAGCCAGACGTTCCCGGATTGTATTTGCAACTGAATTCTTATGTATATGATGTGAAATATTATTTTCAGTCCTTTAATGGCTGGGATATCACAACGGGATTGAATGGCATGTACCAGCAAAATACAGCCACCAACGGAACTGAATTCATCATTCCTTCTTTTAACCAGTTTGATATCGGACCTTTTGCTATGGTGAAGAAATCTTTCGGCAAACTGGATTTTGCTGGAGGAATACGGTTTGACAGCCGGTCTTTTACCAATCAGCAGATGTACACAGTGTCAGACGGTATCGACTATGATACTCCGGTATATGGTCCTGATACCGCAGGCGCATACCAGGCTTTTCCCTATTATCATAAAATATTTTCAGGATATTCCGGAAGTCTCGGTTTGACGTATTCCTTCTCCAATAATTGGTCTGCCAAAGCCGATATTGCCAGGGGATACCGTGCGCCCAACATTTCTGAAATTTCAGCCAATGGCGTGCATCCGGGAACTGGCATTTACCAGGTCGGCAATCCGGATTTCAATGCGGAGTATAACGTGCAGGAAGACCTGGGCTTGAATTTCAATTCGAAAATTGCAGTGATTAACTTCAGCGTGTTTTATAATTCCATCACCAACTATATTTTCAACGAAAAAATATTAAATGCAGATGGAACAGATTCCACGCGGGAAGGCAATAATGTGTATCAGTACCGTCAGGGAAGGGCGGCCCTCTATGGAGGTGAATTGAGCATAGATATTCACTTGATCGAACATTTGCATTTTGAGAACACGTTGTCGCTGGTATATGGAAACCTCCTGTCTTCTCCCGGAAAACCAATAACGGATTCCACACGTTACCTGCCCAACATTCCGCCCCTGCATGGAATATCTGAACTTCAATATGATTTCAGCAATAAAAATATGCACCTCGTGAATGGATTTGTAAAACTGGCAGCAGCATTTTCCGGTCCCCAGAATCGTGTTTACCTGGCAGATAACACAGAAACACCTACACCCGGATATACCCTGATTGATGCCGGCTTCGGAGCAGGGTTTACCAATAAGAACAATAAATTGTTGTTTAATATTTACCTGTTTGCCAATAATATATTTGACGTCGTTTACCAGGATCATCTCAGCCGCCTGAAATATTTTGAACCCTATCCCACGAGCTCGATCCTCCATCACGGGATTTATAATATGGGCAGAAATATCAGCGTGAAAGTGGACTTCCCTTTTTAATTATTAAATATCAATTATCAATTATTAACGCTTCATACTCCCATACTCCCATACTTCCATACTTTCCTCGATCTTTGTAGAATAAGGTTATCAGAAAAAAGTAATGGCCAATCCCTACATTTCACTCATGAGGACCGCCTGGCGATATGCACGCCAGGAAAAAAAGCAATATGTAGCCATATACTCCCTGTTCATATTGGCCGGAGGCGTTTTTGCCCTTTATCCATTACTGTTCGGCTGGTTTATTAATTCGTTGCAGAAACAGGGTGCCGGCCTGCTTCGTTATGCCTGGCTCTATGCGGCTGCCTATATGTTGTTGAAACTAACTGAATGGGGATTCCATGGTCCGGCAAGGGTGATGGAACGCCGGCTGGCCTTCAACCTGAGCAGAAATTTTTTACAGGAATTGTATCACCAGACCCTGCACCTGCCTGTCAAATGGCATCAGGATCACCACAGCGGTTCAACCATCAACCGGATCCGGAAGGCTTATGAAGCGTTGAAGGAATTTTTTCAGAATGGTTTCATGTACCTCTACGCACTGACCAAGTTTTTTTCATCCTTTATCGCTATGCTGATCTTCTCTCCGCTATTCGGAGGCATTGGGGTCGCGCTGGGTTTACTAACGGTCTGGGTGATTTTCAAATTTGATAAACCCTTCGTAAAAGCGGTCGATGAGACCAATGAAAAAGAACACGTGGTCTCCAGCACTTTGTTCGACAGTCTGGCCAATATCAATACCGTAATAACATTGAGATTGGAAAAAAGAATGGAGCAGGGTTTGATGAAAAAGGTAAAAGACGTATTCAATCCGTTTATGCGTACGGTGCGGATCAATGAATGGAAATGGTTTATTGCCGACACACTCGTTGCGCTCATATATGTGATCACCGTGGTTGGATATATTTACCAGCATTGGGTACCTGGCGAAATATTCATGGTGGGAAATCTGGTGGCCCTGCTGGGATTTGTAAACCAGTTCACCAGTGTGTTTCATGACATCGCCTGGCAGTATACACAAATTGTTCAGTATGATACGAACGTACAGACCGCCAGATTTATTCCCGAGGCTTATAAAAAACAGCACCTTCCGGACGCTGCGCTGGAACTGCCTCAGCATTGGAATGCGATTTCAATCAGGCATTTGAATTTTTCGCATAAAGAAACGTTCTCCTCCCTTGAAAAGGCACAGAGTCTGCATGATATAGATATTACTATAGAAAGAGGAAAGCGCATAGCCATGATCGGGGAGAGCGGGTCCGGAAAAACTACACTGATGGCTTTGCTGAGGGGATTGTATGAAGCGCAGCCGGGTTTGGAAATTCTTGTAGATCAAAAGGAATACCCCGCGACAAGTATTGCGGAATCCGTAACCCTGTTTCCCCAGGAGCCGGAGATTTTTGAAAATACAATTGAACACAATATTACATTGGGGCTGCCTTTTGAGGAACAGGATATACTGGATGTCTGTGATACCGCGCATTTTAGCGAGGTGGTGAAACAGTTGCCAAATGGTCTTCAATCCAACATCATGGAAAAAGGGGTAAATCTCTCAGGCGGACAGAAACAAAGGCTTGCGCTTGCCCGTGGCGTACTGGCTGCTAAAAGCAGCGATATTATTTTACTTGACGAGCCCACCAGCAGCGTGGATCCAAAAACAGAAATTCAGATTTATGAAAAAATGTTCGAAGAATTTAAAAATAAAGCGATCGTTTCCAGTCTGCATCGCCTGTACCTGCTGAATTATTTTGACTATGTGTATGTGCTCCGGGAAGGACATATTGTGGATGAAGGAACTTTTGCCGAATTAAAAAGCAGGAGTCTTGTTTTCAGGGATCTTTGGAAACACCAGGAAGAAAAACGTTTAACGCCTAACGCTTAAAGCTTAAGGCCAACCATCAACTGTCAACCGTCAACCGCCAACCGCCAACCATCAGGGAATGCGGTCACCAGAAAGAATCAGAATAAGGTCGGGCCACCGGATGAAGCCGGCTTTTTCCCAAGATGTTCATACGCTTTAGGTGTCGCTTCCCTTCCGCGCGGTGTGCGCATAAGAAAACCTTCCTGTATCAAAAAAGGTTCGTATACATCTTCGATCGTGCCGGCTTCTTCGCCGACAGCCGTAGAGATGGTGTTGAGACCGACCGGACCTCCCTTGAATTTTTCAATGATGGTTGCCAGGATGCGATTGTCCATTTCATCCAGTCCGTGTTCGTCAACATTCAGCGCGCGCAGGGCATGTTTGGTGATACCCATATCAATAACACCGTTGCCCAATACCTGCGCGAAGTCGCGCACCCTCCTCAGCAGGCCGTTAGCAATACGGGGTGTTCCCCGGCTGCGTCGGGAAATCTCTTCTGATGCATCTGAAGTGATTTTAGTATTCAGAATGGAGGCTGAACGCAATATAATTTTCTGCAGCGTGCCATGGTCATAATATTCGAGCCGCGACTTGATGCCGAACCTCGATAAAAGTGGGGCCGTCAGAAGGCCGCTGCGTGTTGTAGCACCGATCAGAGTGAACGGATTTAAACTGAGCTGGATGCTACGGGCATTCGGACCCGTATCAATCATGATATCCAGACGATAGTCTTCCATTGCCGAGTAGAGGTATTCTTCCACTACAGTACTCAAACGGTGAATCTCATCGATAAATAAAACGTCGTGGGGTTCTAGATTGGTCAGCAGTCCGGCCAAATCACCGGGTTTCTCAATTACGGGACCCGAAGTTTCCTTAATCTGTACGCCGAGTTCATTGGCAACGATTCTGCTCAGCGTTGTTTTACCAAGGCCCGGCGGACCATGGAAGAGGATATGGTCAAGCGCTTCGCCCCTTTGTTTGGCGGCCTGAATAAAGATCAGCAGGTTTTCGATGAGTTGCGGCTGGCCGGCAAAATCGCGGATGACAGCCGGCCTGATGCTGTTCTCAAATTCTTTATCAGGTGTTCCGACAGCGGATGAAGACGCCTGTAGGTTTGGATTTGCCATAAGTAAAAATAAAGAATAAGGTCGTAAACAAAGGGATTTCGATTTTTGTTAGTCAGGAACGTAAGGAGATTATTTTTTTAATAAAAAATTATCCAAATGAAAATCGGAATCATCGGCTCAGGCATTGTTGCACAAACCCTTGGCAACGCCTTTTTGACCGAAGGAGATGACGTCATGCTCGGCAGCCGCGATCCGGGAAAAGAAACGATTAAGAAATGGAAGACGGCCAACCCCGGTGGAAAAACCGGCAGTTTTGCTGACGCTGCCGCATTCGGCGAATTGCTGGTACTGGCAACAGCGGGGCATGGAGCGGTCCAGGCACTCCAGGCTTGCGGATTAAAAAATCTGGAACGCAAGACTGTCATTGACGTAACGAATCCGATTGCTCAGGCTCCTCCTGAAAAGGGAGTTTTAAAATATAGTACCACGCTCGACAAATCGCTGATGGAGCAATTGCAGCAGCAGGTGCCTTCAGTCAAATTTGTCAAGGCATTCAACAGCGTGGGTAATTCGCTGATGTATAAACCGCTGTTTAAAGCGGGCAAACCGTCTATGTTCATTTGTGGCAATGATGAGGGAGCAAAAAAACAGGTAACTGAAATCCTGGATCGCTTCGGGTGGGAAACCGAAGACATGGGTGCAGTGGAAGCCGCCCGCGCCATCGAACCGCTTTGTATGCTCTGGTGTATTCCGGGATTACTCAGGAATGAATGGAGTCATGCGTTTAAGTTACTGAGATGATACAGCGGGATCGTTACGCCGACTGAATAAAATCCGCCAGCAGTTTCATCCGGAAATACAGGTTACTCATCATGAGCGATATATTGTTGCGTACTTCCTTCACGGAGCCCTGATTCATTTTTTTGATATTCTTCAGTTCCACAATTTTTTCATCTATTTTATCCACGAGTTTCTCCGCTGTCCAGCCTGCATACTTTTTATTTCTTTCCTCGAATATGATGGAAACCCCGATTATGCCCCCATGCAGTTTTTTAAAATTGAAATTCTCCCTGATCGCTGCCTGAACAGCTTCCCGTGACAGTAGGTCGATCATGGTATCATAGGGTGACTGGTTAAAGAATCCATTTTTAAAGACATTCAGATTATCCCGCAATTCAATAATAACCTGTTTTTTGTGCACGTCATTTGTCTTGGATTTTTTGTATAAAAAAGCCAGGAGATCTTTGAGTGGCGCAAGACTCGTATTCAACCATTCCATATGATAAATGTTGTACAGGATATGCAGGCCATGCCCGAATCAGCAACCGTTCAATGTACTAATTTTTTTAGTTAAAAAACCGCAGTCCGGCTAGGATTTTCAACATTGCAAATCAACAAATTAAGCAGGATCCGGGTGAAAAAATACCATAAAGTCTACTTAATTAATAGAGAATGAATATATTTGCAGTCTTCTTTAGAATTTTTTCTCATCATTAAACTGTTCAACAATGAGTTTACGATTAGGGGATACCGCTCCCAACTTTAAGGCCAAGACATCCACCGGCGAAATTGATTTTTATGATTACCTCGGCAATTCCTGGGGAATTTTATTTTCACACCCCGCTGACTATACGCCTGTATGTACCACTGAACTCGGAAAAACAGCTGCGCTTAAAGAAGAGTTCGCCAAACGAAATGTAAAGGTTCTGGCATTGAGTGTGGATACCCTGGATCGCCATCATGGATGGATTAACGACATCAATGAAACCCAGCATTGTGATGTTGATTTTCCGATTATTTCTGACGACGACAGAAAAGTGAGTACGCTATATGACTTTATTCATCCGAATGCATCTGCTACGGCAACCGTCCGTTCGCTGGTGATCATCGGCCCGGATAAAACCGTTAAACTGATTATCACCTATCCTGCTTCAACAGGAAGAAATTTCGTGGAAGTATTGCGTGTAGTAGATTCACTGCAGCTGACAGCTAATTACAGTGTGGCTACACCGGTTGATTGGAAGGAAGGCGAAGACGTGATCGTCGTACCGGCAATCTCGACTGAAGACGCCATTAAAAAATTCCCGAAGGGAATTAAAGTAGTGAAGCCATACCTGCGTTATACTCCGCAGCCTAATAAATAACTCATGCGCGACCATTGCTCACAACGCACTTCTATTTGGAAGTGCTTTTTTTTGCAGAATCACCAAATTAGCTACGAAAAATGAATTGCAACTGGTGATGAATCAAACTGTAAGGCCTATGGATAGATAAACTCGAACTATCCGTTTACAATTTGACAATGGACAATTGATCGTTCAACTACGCTTTCAATAAATTCTTCCGCATCTGGCTCAGCAATGCCCTCAGATCTTTGGGCATCTCCGCCTCCACCGTATAGGTTTTACCCAGTGCATCGGTAAAGGATAGCCGTGAAGCATGCAAGGCAAGCCGGCTCAGGATGGGTTTCTCTTCCTCGAATTCGGAATGTTTGTAATTTTTTTTCAGCGAGGAAACAAAAAATGGCTTGCCATCGCCATACAAGGGATCGCATACAATGGGATGGCCCGTTTCCTTCATGTGCAACCGGATCTGATGGGTACGGCCGGTAAACAGGTCGAATTTGAGCAGACTGTATTTTCCGAAATTTTCTAATACCTCATATCCGGTGGAAGCAGGTTTGCCCTTGCGGTTCACCACCATGGTACCATTCTTTCCCGGATGTTCGAGCATTGGCAGTTCGATGGTTCCCTTCGGGGAAGCCGGAACACCCCAGACGATTCCATTATATTGTTTTTCAACCTGTCGCTCCTGGAATATGACCGATAAGTACTGATGCATTTCGGCCGTTTTTGCAAAAAGAATTACACCACTGGTTTCCCTGTCAAGGCGATGTACGGTAAAGATCCCGGAGTATTTTTCTATAAGCAGATCTTTGAGGGAAGGTGCGGACTGCGTTCTGTCGGGCACGCTTAATAATCCCGCGGGTTTGTTTAATACAATGAGTTCGTCGTTTTCAAGGAGTATATCGGGAAGCTTCATTTTGTTGATGGTTGACGGTTGACAGTTGACAGTTGGCAGCTGGTGCAATCACATCCCCAGACTCCCATACTCTCATACCCTCATACTTTATTTGAGGTACTTCAAAGCACGTATTTCTTTTTCCGTAAGAAATCGCCAGTTACCGCGTTGCACATTTTTTTTTGTGAGGCCAGCGTACATGACCCGGTCAAGCGTTTTTACATCGTAACCCAGAGCAGCAAACATGCGCCGCACGATTCGATTCTTTCCACTGTGGATTTCAAGACCGATTTGGGTTTTATCTTTTGGATCGGCATAAGCCATCTCATCCACCCGCGCTATTCCATCGTCGAGTTCTATCCCGCCCATGATCTTCTCAAAGTGCTGTTTGGTAAGTACTTTATCCAAACCCACATGGTAGATCTTTTTCATTTCATTTTTAGGATGCGATAATTTCTGGGCCAGATCACCGTCGTTGGTAAAGAGGAGAACACCGGAGGTGTTTCGATCCAGTCTGCCGATTGGGTAGACCCTTTCACTGGTGGCTTTCGCGATGAGTTGTTGAACTGTTTTTCTTCCCTGCGGATCTGTCGTCGTTGTGAGAAAATCCTTGGGTTTATTCAACAGTATGTAAACGAAATGACTGGAGACCGTTACTTTTTTACCAGCTACTTTCACGGTATCCGTATATAAAACCTTGGTTCCCGGATCGGTTACCACAACACCGTTAACGGTTACTTTTCCTTCTTTGACAAGTGTTGCGGCCGCACGTCGCGAACTCACACCGGCATGAGCCACATATTTATTCAGCGGCAGCGTTGCACCGGGTGCTGGAGCAGTTGCCTTATGTTCTGATTTGATGTTAACAGCATCGCCGCTCGTCTGTGTTCCACTTGCTTTGAGGGACGTTACAGCAGCACGCTGATTTCTCTTCTCTTCAAAATGCCTGTCAACAGCTTCCCGCCTTTCTTTTTTGATGAGTTTTTTTTCCTGCCTGATCTCTTCTTTTACAGCGGCCTTGCTTTTGTGTGTGATGAACTTGGAGAAATTATCTGTTTTACGTTTCATGGTATCAGGGGTGAAGCGTTTTTATTGGCAAGTTGACCACAGGCAGCATCGATATCTTTTCCGCGGCTTCGGCGAAGCCTGGCATTGACTTTATTTTTGTCCAGGTATTTCATAAATATATTCACCACCGATTCGTCTGGTTTGGTAAAGAGTGCGTTTTCTATCGGATTGTATTCAATAATGTTTACAAGGTCGGCAGGTACCTGGCGATATATTTTGATCAGTTCATCAGCATCCTTTAAACTGTCGTTGAATCCCTGAAACAGGATGTATTCGAATGTGATCTCATTTCCGGTCTGCTTATAAAAATAATTCAGCGCGTCGATCAGCGATTTGATATTGTTTGTATCGTTAATGGGCATGATCTCATGACGCTTCGCGTCGTTGGCAGCATGAAGCGAAAGGGCCAGTTTAAATTTTACCTTGTCGTCTCCGAGCTGTCTGATCATTTTCGCCACACCGGCCGTGGATACTGTGATGCGGCGGGGGCTCATACCCAGTCCTTCAGCAGAAGATATTTTATCAATTGCTTTCAGCAGGTTCTTATAATTGAGTAATGGTTCACCCATACCCATGAATACAATATTGCTCAGCTTTTTGTCGAATATCTTTTCAGCCTGCTGGTTGATCATCACGACCTGGTCGTAAATCTCGTCGAAATCCAGGTTTCTGGCCCTGTCCATATAACCCGTTGCACAGAATTTACAACTCAGCGAGCATCCGATCTGGGAAGATACACAGGCGGTCCGGCGTTCGTCGGTCGGTATAAGCACACCCTCCACAAAACGATTATCGAAGGTCTTGAACCTGGTTTTCACCGTACCATCCGCACTGTGTTGTGTCGTGTCAATTCGAAGGGAGGGGAAAGAAAAATCTTTTGCAAGCCTGGCGCGGAGATCTTTGCTGAGGTTGGTCATATCCTCGAACTGAAATGCATGCTTCTGCCAGATCCATTCATATACCTGTCCCGCCCTGAATTTCGGTTCGCCCAGGTCTTCAAAATATGCGGAAATCTCGGCCCGCGAAAGCGTCCGGATATTTGTTTTCTCTGTTTTCATGAATTGGCAAAGATAAGGCTTGAAGCCTGAAGCGTGAGGCTTGAAGCTTCGCGCTTCAGGCCCCCCGCCTCATGCCTTAAGCTTTATGCCTAAATTGCCGGATCTTTACTTGCAGAACCTAAAACCATGAAGAAAGTTTTTGTAATCGATGCCGTACGCACGCCGATTGGCAAATATGGAGGTGCACTGGCGGCAGTTCGGCCAGACGATCTGTTATCTTATGTGATTCGTACCCTGCTGGTCAGAAATGAAAATATCGATCCCGAAGCAATTGAAGACGTTATTGCCGGCGATGCCAACCAGGCCGGGGAAGATAACCGGAATGTTGCCCGGATGGCAGCGCTGATGGCGGGTCTGCCGGTATCTGTTGCGGGCAGCACGGCGAATCGACTTTGCGCATCCGGATTGCAGGCAATCATGGATGCTTCACGGGCGATCATGTGCGGCGAGGGGGATCTCTATATAGCCGGGGGCGTGGAGAGTATGTCCCGGGCACCTTTTGTAATGGCTAAACCGACATCTGCCTATAGCCGGAAACTGGAAATGGTGGATACGACCATCGGATGGCGTTTTCCCAATAAAAAACTTACAGATCAGTACTACCCTTACTCAATGGGTGAAACGGCGGAAAATGTTGCGCAGCGCTGGAAGATATCCCGTAACGCGCAGGATGAGTTTGCGCTGGAATCCCAGTCAAAATATTTTAGTGCCCTGGCTGCAGAAAAATGGGATGATGAAATTGCTGCCGTGGAAATCATGCAGGATCAGCTGGTTACCTGGTTCACCCGGGATGAACCCCCGAGGGAAACTTCCCTGGAAAAACTGGCCAGGCTCAAACCCGCGTTTATCAAAGACGGAACGGTAACTGCCGGTAATTCTTCCGGCATCAACGACGGAGCCGCCGCGATGCTGCTGGCCAGCGAGGAAGCGGTCAAAAATTATAACCTGCAACCCATCGCCCGTGTGGTATCTATGGGCGTGGCGGGAGTGGACCCTGCCATCATGGGACTTGGTCCGGTACCGGCTTCTCAAAAAGCACTTTACCGGGCGGGATTAACCGTCGATCATATGGACCTGATCGAGCTGAACGAAGCTTTTGCCAGTCAGTCAATAGCCTGTATTCACGATCTGGGATTGGACCTGCAGAAAATCAATGTCAATGGTGGTTCGATCGCAATCGGTCATCCCCTGGGATGCAGTGGTGTACGCATTTCCACCACCCTCGTGCATGAGATGAGGCGCAGGAACTCAAAATATGGACTCGCTACCATGTGTGTCGGTGTCGGTCAGGGCGCAGCAATAGTATTTGAAGGAGTTGACGGTTGACGGTTGGCGGTTTGAAAGTGTTGAGATATAAGTTAAACCATTTGACTTAATAATTTGAAAATCATTTTCAAATTTTCAAATTTCCAAATTTTCAAATTTTCTTCAGTCTTTCCTTCAAATCACCGAATAGCAATTCTTCCTGTTTTCCCGATTCAAGGATCTTCAGTTTGGCTTTTCCGGAAACCAGTTCTTCATTCCCGATGATCACAACAAAGGGGATATGTTTCTTCTCTGCATATTTAAACTGTTTGTCGAATTTGGCGGGTTCATGGTATAGTTCGCAGCGGATATTTTCCAGGCGTAATTCCTGGGCCAGCTCAAAACTTTTGTCTGCCGCTTCTTCTCCCAGGTTAAAAAATAAAATCTGGGTGGAGCGTTTTACGGTTGCGGGAAAAAGTTTCAGTTCTTCCATGACATCATAGATCCGGTCCACACCGAACGATATGCCCACACCGGGAATGCCAGGCAGGCCAAATAAGCCAGTCAGGTCATCATATCTTCCACCACCGCCTATACTTCCGATCTGTACATCTCTGGCCCTCACTTCAAAAATGATCCCGGTATAATAATTTAGTCCGCGCGCCAGCGAAAAATCAAGGATAATTTTGTCATTTCCCTCAAAATGTTTCATAATGCTTCCGAGATCGGAGACGGCAGACTGCGTCGATGTAGTGGGGAGCAGTTGGGAAACCTGGTTTATTTTTTCCACTTCAGATCCGGTAATTTGCAGGTATTTCTCAATTATGCCGATCGCTTTACTACCCAGGCTTTTTCCCCCGAGTTCCTCCTTCACTTTTTCAATTCCGATCTTATCCAGTTTATCGATTGCTGTAGTGATGGCTGTAGTGTATTCTGCACCACCGCACAGCTCAGCAAGTCCGGAAAGGATTTTACGATGGTTTATGCGCACCTCCACCTCAATACCCAGTCTCTCAAATACGCTAAGATAGATCTGGGTGAGTTCCACTTCATTCAGGAGGGAGCGGCTTCCGACTACATCGGCATCGCATTGGAAGAATTCCCGGTAGCGTCCTTTCTGCGGTCTGTCCGCACGCCAGACCGGTTGTAACTGGTAGCGGCGGTAAGGGAAAATTATCCCGGCATGATGCATTGCCACATAACGTGCGAAAGGAATGGTGAGATCATAGCGTAATGCCCGTTCCGTGATTGCCTTATCATTTTTTCCTGAGAGAATATTTTCAAAAGCTGCCCGGGCTGCTTCTTTTTTGGCCGTATGGTCAAGTCCGTTGTTGAGGATCTTAAAAATCAATTTATCACCTTCATCGCCATATTTTCCCAATAGGGTATCCAGGTTTTCCATGGCCGGTGTTTCCAGCGGCTCATAACCGTAACATTCGAATACCGAACGGATGGTGTTGAAGATGAACTGGCGTTTGTATACGGTTTCTGCTCCAAAATCTCGCGTTCCCTGGGGTAGTCCGGGTTTGCTCATATTCAGGCGGTTTTTCGGTTTCCGTATTTTTCTATAATCTTTTCACAGGCCTTGTCAATCATCTCATAAACAACGTGGTATCCTGGTTCCTCCCCGTACCAGGGATCTGGCACATCCATGTTTTCACCGGGATAAATTTCATTCAGGAGCAGGTCAGTCTTTTCCGGTCTGTATTTTTTGCGTGCAATGTTTTTCATACCTGCTAGGATGTCGGCAGACATGGCATAAATTCTATCGAAGCGGTCGAAATCATCCGCCACAAAGGCGCGTGCAGACTGGTTACTGATATCCACCTGATGAAGTTTGGCTACTTTCTGGGAAAGGGGGTGGGGCGCTTCGCCGATATGATAATTATTATTGGTGCCAGCACTATCGACCTCCCAGGGCAGCCCAAGTTCTCTTGCCTTGGATTCCAGAATTCCTTCAGCCAGTGGACTACGGCAGATATTTCCGAGGCATACCATTAAAATTTTCATGCTTGCAAAAGTAGTATAAAAGCTCAAGGCTTAACGCTTAAGGCTAATCCTTAACTCAAAATTCTAATCGCCAACCGTCAACCGTCAACCGCCAATCGCCAACGGTCAACAGTCAACGATCAACGCCTTATGGAATCCCTCAACTGCCGCATCTCAAATACACTGCGCAGGTTCTTATTCTGATTTTTTCATCTCATAAACAGATCGTATGGAACCCCTCACCATTTTGCGGGCTGACCCGCTGGACCTGCTATTTGAAAACCGGAATAAAGCCTATGGTGCTTATCCACTGAGAAAATATTATGCGATGAGACTCCTGATATCCCTGGGTATTGTGATTTCGGGGGTTGTATTGATTTCATTCATTTACCTCCATTTCCGTGGATTGGAAGTTCTAAGATCAAAACGGGATGTTCAGGCGGAAGTAACTTTAATATCCGTTGACCAGATACAACCCGTAAAACCTAGAGCACCACCTTCCAGACCCACTGAACCCAAACCGCCAGCAACCGCGGAATTCTTAACGCCTGTGATTGTCAGTGATCCGCCTGCCGGATCTGTCATCGCCACCTTGGAAGACCTCGATAACCATGACATCGGATTACTGACCAGTCAGGGTGAATTGGGTAGAGATCAACAGCCCGGTGGGGGAGATGGATCGGGTGTCACAGCGAATGCAACAGATTCAACGGAAAACAACCCGGAGATTTTTGAGCATCCCGAACGGATGCCTGAATTTCCGGGTGGCCCCGAGGCACTGAAACAATTCTTACAGAGAAATCTGCGCATGCCGGAAAATAACCTTGAGGCAGGTACCCAGGTAAAAGTGATCGCCCGTTTCGTGGTCGGCCCCGATGGGAGGGTCAGGGATGTGGAGACCAATCAGGCGGCGGACGAGATTTTTAACAGAGAAGTCAGGCGGGTCATTTTAAAAATGCCCGAATGGAAGCCCGGCATGCAGCATAACCGGAATGTAGCTGTCTATTTTAGTCTGCCAGTGAATTTTGTAGCAGAAGAATAATTGCTTGACGGTTGACGGTTGATAGTTTGCGGTTGGCGGTTGATAGTTGACAGACAGGAAAAAGCTTCGTAAGTTAGGCGTTAAGCTTTAGGCGTTAAGCGTTAAGCCTTTTTGGTAGAAACCGAAATGAATTAAAAGTGAATTATGTATATTGCTCCCCGCTTACAAACGAGTGTTATGCCCGAAGATCAGGATCTGGACAATCGTGCCAAAGGATACAAGCTGAGAAGATCTATAATGGACTATGGAATGGGTACGATTATATTCTGTCTGGGCATTTTTTTCCTGATAGCTCCTAGGTTTGGCATTGCATTCGGAATCGATAAAACTTTCCGTTTTTTATTTGGAGGTCTTTGTATCATTTATGGTCTGTTCCGGGTTTACCGGGGGTATAAAAAAAACTATTTTAACTAATAATTAAGCGGGATGAACATTGTACAGAAATGTTTGCCAACCATTGTATTTGCCATTGTCGGACTGGCATTTACAGGTTGCCATAGCGGGGCCCGCGTGCAGACGGAAACACCTTTGGTGGGTACCATTCGTATTAGTGTAGATGAATCCTTTAAACCCGTAATCGATTCCCAACTCAAAGTGTTTGCCAGCTCTTTTCCAGATGCTAAAATCCTGGTGGATTATAAAGCCGAAGCTGCCTGTCTGCGGGATCTGTATTCAGACAGTGTTCGGATGGTAATCGTTACCCGGGGTTTAACCCTTCCTGAAGAGAGGTATTTCAATGATACGGCGAAAACGCCGGCTTATTCGGGACTTCTTGCTTTTGATGCCGTTGCCCTGATTGTGAACAACCATTCGAAAGATACAGTGATGAGTATGGAACAGGTGAAGGAATTGTTAGAAGGTACTGAAAAAGGAACAAGGGAAGCAGTGATGGACGGGGTTTCGGCAACGAGTACAGTGCGTTATGTGCTGGATTCTGTATTGAGGGGTGCAACATTAGGAAAAAATGTAATTGCTGCACGATCCAGCCCACAGGTAATATCTTATGTTGCCGGCCATGAAAATGCGGTCGGATTTATCGGGGTCAGCTGGATCGGTGACCAGGAAGATTCGCTGGAACTGGCCTTTCAGAAAATGGTGAAAGTAGTGGCCATAAAGTGTGAACGCTGCACAGATAAGCCCTTTGTTTACCCCTTTCAGGCAAACATCGTATTCAGAAAATATCCCATGGTACGTGGATTGTATTATATCCTGAAAGAAAACTACAGCGGTATCGGAAGCAACTTTGCCAATTTTTTACAATATGAACGGGGGCAACTTATTTTTAAACGGTCTTACCTGGTTCCTGCCCGAATGAATTTTGATGTGCGGGACGTAGAGATTCAACAATAATCAATATTTGAGATATATTTATTCATTATAAACGGAGATTCAGAATGAGAAAACTTAGCATCAGCCTGTTACTGGCGTTTACCTGCATCGGCAGTATCGTTACGGCCCAGACCTTAGAACAGGGGAAACAGTTTCTATATTATGAAAGATACCAAAGCGCACAATCTGCATTTGAGAAAGCACTAAATGCCAACCCGAATAATATCGAAGCGGTGTACTGGCTAGGGCAAACCATGATTCACCGCAGAGATACCCGGGACACAGCGGGAGCAAAAGCCCTATACCAGAAAATGCTGGCCGCAAATGCCAACCCGCCTTTGATATTAGTGGGTATGGGACATGTGGAATTACTCTATGGTAATAAGGCAGACGCAAAGCAACGATTTGAAACAGCCATCAGCCTGACTAAGGAAAAAGATATCAATGTATTGAACGCTGTGGCCTATGCGAACACAGATGCAAAAGCAGGTGATCCGGCTTATGCACTGGAGAAATTAAATATCGCTACGCAGATCAAAAGATTTAATGATCCCGCGACGTATATCTTAATGGGAGATGCATATCGCAAGCAACTCGATGGTGGTAATGCTGTCACCAGTTACACAAAAGCACTTGGCCTGAATCCAAAGTTAGCCGAGGCTCATATGAAAACGGGTATCATTTACCTCACACAAAACAACCGGGAATTTTTCCTGCCGGAATTTGATGCGGCCATTGCTGCAGATCCCGCCTATGCCCCCGTATATGAGCAACTATTCCTATACTGGTACCTCCGCGATGTAAATAAAGCCGCCCAATACCTTGAAAAATATGCAGCAAATTCTGACCAGGGTCCCGACCTCGAATATATGAAAGCAGGTATGCTTTATGTTTCAGGAAAAGTTGCAGAATCACGCACCCGGGCCCAGCAACTCATCGGACAATACGGAGCCAACGTGAATCCGCGCATGTACAAGCTCGTGGCATTTGCCTCTGATTCACTCGGCGATTATACGGCGGCCCGTGAAGCCATGGGGAATTTTTTAGCCAAGGCAGATTCGTCAATTATTCTCGCTTCAGACTATGAAGAATATGGAAAGATTTATGGGAGGTTGCAGGATTCGGCAACAAGAATCATGGCCTTTCAATATTTTGGTCGTGCGATCGCAATGGATACCCTGGACGCAGACAAAGCTAAATTTGCGGGAGAGGCGCTCGAGTTGGCCAAACAAGTACATGATAAGCAGGCATCAGCTTATATTTCGGGTGCCGTGTACAACTCTTTGAAAAACCCAAGCAATTCGGACCTGTTTAAATATGGAATGGCCAATTATTCGGCAGGAAATTATAAAAAGGCCGATAGTATTTTTTGTGGAACCTATGAATCCAAATATCCCAACGAAGTGTTCGGATACCTGTGGTGTGCAAAAAGCAAACAGGCCCAGGACGACAGCCTGAATTCCCAGGGGCTTGCAGTGCAAGCTTATGAAAAACTGGCTTCATTTGCCAGATCCATTCCGGATTCAGCCAAATACAAGACTCAGGTAATCGGCGCCTATTTTTATCTGGCCAGCTATTATAACGACATAAAGAAGGATAAACAAAAAGCAATATTCTATATGCAGAAAGTTTTGGAAGTGGATCCGACCAACGCTTCGGCACAGAAAATTGTCGAAATGTTATCCAAACCACCCAAACAGGCTGCACAGAAATCCAAGGGTGGTCCCAGTCAGTCGGGAAAATAAAGGCCAATCGATTCTATTCAACATATCAGCCCCCGCTTCACCGGGGGCTTTTTTATTCCGGATACACGACAAAACAATCCAATGAAATCTGCGCCTCCTGTATTACTTTTGTCAGGCAACGGAATACACATATGGCACTTTTTTTTCTGCAGTCAGCGAATGGGGTTTCCAACATGAATAATGCGAGTGACTATCTGCCGATTGCCATTCAGCTACTCTTTGCTGGCGCTTTTGTTTTTTTGGTACTTGGCGTCACCCACCTGCTGGGCCCCAAACGGAATACAGAAGAGAAATTAAAGAATTTTGAAAGTGGTATTGCCTCCGTTGGAAATGCCCGGCAACCCATGGCGATTAAATATTTTCTGGTTGCCATTTTGTTCGTGCTATTTGATGTGGAAGTGATTTTCTTTTATCCCTATGCAGTGAATTTCAGGGAACTGAAATGGGCTGGATTTGGAGAAGTGATGTTGTTTGTCGCATTTTTTCTGATTGGCTTTGTGTATATCATCAAGAAAGGCGCATTGCAGTGGGAAGATTGACGAACTATTAAGAAACTGTAATGGGGTGTCGGTTGTTATGATTATGATCCATCCGTCTGCCGGTTCGCAGTCGGGATGTTAAACTGATTATCATGTCCAGACCAGTAAGATTTAATGTAAATACAGTGCCTGCGGATACAAAAAACAGTATCAGTATGGTGGATATGCCACCCGGGCATACCGGAGATGGTTTTTTTGCGACCAAACTCAGCGATGCGGTCGGACTGGCCAGGAAAAATTCCATGTGGCCCCTGCCCTTCGCCACTTCCTGTTGTGGTATCGAATTTATGGCCACTATGGCTTCACATTATGATCTGGCCCGCTTTGGCGCCGAACGCCTTGGCTTTTCTCCCAGACAGTGCGACCTGCTGATGGTCATGGGAACCATTGCTAAAAAAATGGGACCGATTTTAAAGCAGGTTTATCTGCAAATGGCCGAACCCCGGTGGGTGATGGCGGTGGGTGCCTGTGCGTCTTCCGGTGGGATTTTTGACTCTTATTCTGTACTCCAGGGTATAGATCAGATTATACCCGTTGACGTTTATGTACCCGGTTGTCCGCCAAGACCCGAAGGTATACTGGATGGTTTTATGCGCATCCAGGACCTGGTAGGAGAAGAATCCTTCCGCCGTCGCAATGGGGAACGGTACAGGGAGCTGATGCAGAGTTATGGCATTAAATAATTTGAGAATTTGGAAATTTGAAAATGGTCCTGATATTTGATATCGAACAAACACGGGTAGATCACCTTTTGCGTTTTCCAATTCGCCAGGCAATTTCCAAATTTCCAAATTTCCAAATTTCCAAATTATAATGGATAATCAATATATCAAACAACGTCTTCAGCAACAATTCGGCGAATCTGTCAGCGGATTCGAAGAACCTTATGAGATGCTGACCTTTGAATCGCAGAAAGACCTGAATCTAAAAGTGCTGCAATTTCTTTTTGATGATCCAGAACTGCGCTTTCAATTTCTGACGGATCTGACAGCGGTTCATTATCCCGGGCAGAAAGGTAGGGAGCTGGCCGTCGTGTATCACCTGCATAATCTCGTGGATAATATACGGATCAGGTATAAAGTGTTTACGGATATTGAAAAGCCCGATGTCTTTACCGCTACCAAATTATACGAATCCGCCAATTGGATGGAAAGAGAAACCTTTGATTTCTATGGGGTGAACTTTGTAGGTCATCCCAACCTGAAACGGATTCTCAATGTGGATGAAATGACGTACTTCCCGATGCGCAAGGAATACCCCCTGGAAGACCAGACGAGGATTGATAAGGATGATGAGATGTTTGGAAGATAGAATGAGAGTGTGGAAGTGTGGAAGTATGGAAGTGTGATGGTTTTTTTAAAAATGAATCTAAAAATAAATTATTGGATGTAAATGTATGGAGCAGAAATTGGAATCTGATACTTCCACACTTCCACACTTCCATACTTCCATACTTGAATTATGAGTGAGCAACACATAAAACTACCCGAGGGTAGCATAGAGAAAACCACCACCACTTTAAACTTGGGTCCCACCCACCCCGCTACCCATGGCGTTTTTCAGAACATCCTGGAACTCGATGGGGAAAGGATTGTCTCGGCCGAGCAGACGGTAGGTTATATCCACCGCGCATTTGAGAAAATCGCAGAAAGAAGACCACTGTACCAGATCACCCCACTTACTGACCGCCTCAATTATTGTTCCTCACCCATCAACAATATGGGCTGGCACCTGGTCTGTGAAAAATTGTTGCGTATCAAAACGCCCAAACGTGTCGACTATATGCGGGTGATCATCATGGAGCTGGCGCGGATTTCGGATCACCTGATCTGTAATTCGGTTGTCGGTGTGGACTCCGGCGCTTTCACTGGTTTTCTGTATGTGATGCAATACCGCGAATTGATTTATGAAATTTACGAAGAGATATGCGGTTCCCGCCTCACCACCAATATGGGCAGGATCGGTGGTTTTGAAAGAAATTTCAATACAACTGTTTTTGAAAAACTGGAAAAATTCCTGAGAGAATATCCGGCTGTACTGAAAGAGTTTGAAAATCTGTTTAACCGCAACCGGATATTTATGGACCGGACCATCGGTACCGGTGCCATAAGTGCAGCAAGGGCCCTGAATTATGGATTCACCGGTCCGAACCTGCGCGCTGCAGGCGTGGATTACGATGTGCGTGTCCATACACCCTATTCCAGCTATGAGGATTTTGATTTCAGGATTCCGATAGGTAAAACCGGCGACACCTACGACCGGTTCCTGGTGCGCAATGAAGAGATGTGGGAGTCATTAAAAATAATTGAACAGGCTTACCGTAAAGTGCAGGAATTTAAGGGAGCAGATGCTGAAGTCTATCATGCCGATGTTCCCGAGTATTTTCTTCCGAAAAAATCGGATGTGTATACCAAGATGGAAGCCCTGATCTGGCATTTCAAGATTGTAATGGGTGAAACGGAAATTCCGCCGGGTGAAGTTTACAATAGTGTGGAAGGCGGAAATGGTGAACTGGGTTTCTACCTGATCAGTGACGGCGGCCGCGCACCCTATCGTTTGCATTTCCGCAGACCCTGTTTTATTTA
>JBGPBW010000024.1:0-30249 GCA_041481385.1 Puia sp. | reverse complement strand
CCCTGATATTGTTGAAATGGTATAACCATCTGGTCAAAAAATAATTATCAGGCGAACTCCTGATGGATGGGGCTCCCCAGATTTCATAGCCGCTTTTAACCAGTTGTTCATGCGCCCCGAACCGATCCAGTGCCCAGCCGTAATTCCAATCTACAAAAATAGTTTCCTTTGGCAGCAGGTGGATATATTCAGGATACTTCAAGGCAATATCAGCCCAAAGCACAGGTCGCTTACCCAATGAGACTACGATATCGCAAAGCATTTTTATATGGTCAAAATATAGCCGCGATATCCCGATATCCGCAGCCCTTTTTTTGCATTTTTCGCAATGTCCCAAAAGATGCGTTTCGTCACCGCCAATATGAAAATAGGGTGAGGGATGCATGGCAGCCATATCCTTAAACAGGCGGGTGAACAACTCCCTGTTTTTCTCTGACTCACTGGGACATATCTGTGAAAAATCCTTATCATCTTCACGAAGTTGAGCATATTTATAATTTCGCAGGATATATTCCACATGACCGAAGCTTTGCTGAAGAGGGATCACATCTATATGCAGGCTTTGACAATATTTGATGAAGTCTTTTATTTCCTGCCTGGAGTAAGCAAACCGGTTGGGAATAAGGGGGTCCTCCTGAAAAGGGTAAGTGGCTTCCCATTCCATCACCAGGGTATTGATCCCCTGTTTGCTTAAGCCAAGCGTAAAATTTTTAAGCGCCTGCATTTTCATCACCTGTATCCGAAGATCCAGGTGAAAACCGCGGATGTGAAAGCTGTCTTCAGGACCGCTTGTATTTGCCTGCGATATGCTGCAACAAAAAAGAAAGGTGATGAGTAAAAATCGTCTTACTCTCATATGGAACGTTTTAAAAATTGCGGTAGCTTCCAACTCTTTATTTTAAACTCATAAAAGGCATAGAAAACAAGATATGCATAGCAGGGCAATAAAATCCAATAACCCGTTTGCAGACTATACTTATCTGCAAAGTAACCATACAACAAGGGAACGATTGCATTTCCACTAAGCCCCATGATCAATATGGAGGCGCCCAGTTTCATGTGGGTTCCCAGTCTGTCTAAAGCAAGTGGCCATATACCTGCCCAGATCATGGAATTGGCAAATCCCAGCAGGACCAAAAACCAAATGGAAATATCAGCATGATGACCGAGAAAAACACTATTTCCCGTGGATGTTACAACTAACAGGGAAAGCACGACACCCAGTAAAGTACAAAACCTCAACGCATGAACCTGGGAGAAACGCCATGGAATCAGGGTAATCCCCAACAGGTATCCGCATATCGTTGCAAAAAGTGTGTAAGAAGGAAATACTTTGGCTTCCATCATAGAAATTCCCATTCCCTGTGCGTAGCTTATGATGGTATCGATGGCAAGAATCTGGGAGCCGACATGTAAAAATATTGCCACGCTTCCCAGAATTAAGTGAGGATAACTGAAAATACTATTGTGTAGAGAATCAGTCATTGGAGCATCTTCATCTTTAAAGTTCTCAATTTCGGGAAGAGGGGAGAACCGTACAACAAAACCAAGAATGGTCAGCAAGGTACCGACAAAGGCATAAGGTAAAATAACCCTTCTGATTAAAGCATCGAGTGTTTTGTTTTTTTCAATAGTATCCATATGCTGTATGGTTTGAAACAGGGCATTGTCACCAGGCCTGAGGATTGCTGCAGCAAGCAGGAGCGGAGCTATGATTCCCGCTGTCTTGTTGCATATACCCATAATACTTATTCTTTGAGCTGCCCTGTCTTTAACACCGAGAATGGTAACATAAGGATTGGCGGCTGTTTGAAGCACAGACAAACCAATACCGATCAAAAACAGACCGCAAAGAAACAGACCGTAAGTGCGCGTTTGAGCAGCCGGGATAAAAACAAAGGCGCCTGCCGCCATTACCCAAAAACCCAGCATCATCCCTTTTTTAAATCCGATTTTTTTCAACAGGAATGATGAAGGCACAGACACGACCAGGTAGGAGATATAGAAAGCGAAAGTGACCAGGTACGACTGAAAGTGTGACAGCTCACAGGCAATTTTAAAATACGGGATCAGCATCGCGTTGATCCAGGTGGCAAAGCCGAATACAAAGAACATCATACCGATAATAATTATCGGTATGATGTTCCTGTTCGAAATGCGCTGCCTCATGTATTGTTATAGGTTTATTTTTTATTGGTAACGCCGCGTACATGCTCCGCTTACTTATTTACCTGACAAAAAAATGATTTATTTATACCCGAAAGGGTATAGTACGGGGGCTTTTTTGAATTATGTGAATACAGAATCATTTTTGCAAACGATTGTTTGATGGCTATTCGGATCTTAAACTTTTGACCGGATTCGTGAGCGCTGCCCTGGCTCATTGCTTACCAGATATGGATCCTTTTCTCTTCAGGTAAATACATGGTATCGCCCTGCTTTACGTGGAATGCCTCATAAAAATGTGGATTGTTCATCAGCGGACCATTTACACGCCACATAGGAGGGGAGTGTGGATTATTATTGATCCATAAACGCAGAAATTCATTTTTCATTTTTACGCGCCAAATATGCGCAACAGAAATAAAGAACCGTTGGTCTGGTGTGTAGCCGTCAATTTTCGTGGTGTCTTGTCCTTCTTTGGTCAGCTTGAAAGCGTCATAGGCAATAGAAACGCCGCCTACATCTGCTGCATTTTCGCCTACTGTCATTGCGCCTTTTACGTGCACGGTATCCAGCACCACAAAAGTATTGTATAGGTCAATTACAATTTGCGTTTTTGCTTTGAATTTTGCATAATCATCTTTTGTCCACCAGCTTTTCACGTTGCCGTCCTTGTCGTACTGCGCGCCCTGGTCGTCAAATGAATGGGTAATTTCATGACCGATTACCATGCCGATACCTCCGTAGTTGAAGGCATCATCGGCATTGTTGTCAAAATAGGGAGGTTGCAATATAGCTGCCGGAAAAACAATTTCATTGGCGTATGGGTTGTAATAAGCAGTAACTGTTGAAGGCGTCGTGAACCACTCGCTTCTATCCACCGGTTTGTTGAGTTTAGCCAATTGAAAGGAATAACCGTTAGAAGAAGCAGATACTACATTTTCAAAATATTTATCTTTTACAATGATTACATGACTATAATCTCTCCACTTATCGGGATAGCCTATCTTCTTTGTGATGGCAAACAATTTTTCTTTCGCTTTCCCTTTTGTACTGTCGCTCATCCAGTCCAGCTTATCTATTCTTGCGGCCAATGCTTTCTGTAAATTATTTACCAGGTCCAGCACACGTTTTTTTGCATCTTCTGTAAAATATTTTTTAACATATAATTGTCCCAGTGCCCCACCCAATAGCTGGTCTACCGCGCTCGCCATTTTTTCACCGCGCGTTTTTTGCACTGCCTGCCCGGAAATTACTTTATTGAACTCAAATGAAGCATCCACAAAAGGTTGGCTTAACTGGTCTGCATAATTACTAATAGAATAAGCCTTCAGGTAAATTTTCCAGTCACTGATGGGAATGGATTTCAGGGCGGTATTCAGCTTGTCGTAATAAGCTGGTTGGGCCACATCAATAGAATCCGTTTTCGCACCCAAGTCATTTAAAACATGCTGCCATCCAATATTTGGGTGTTTCTTTACAAGTTTTGAAACGGGTATCTTATTATAATTGGCATTTACGTCGCGCAATTCAATATTTGTTCTGTGTGAACCAGCGAGTAGTTTGTCAATATTATAAACAATATCAGCATCTTTAGACGCTATTGCTGTATCGCTGCCGGTAAGTTGAAATAGCCTGGCGACGTATAATTTGTAGGCTTGCTGAATAGCCAGGCTGGGTACGTCCGTTTTGAAATAATAATCTCTCTCGGGCAGCCCGATACCTGTCTGGTAGATATGTGCTATGTTCAGGTTGCTATTTTTATTGTCCGGACCCACTCCAAAAGCCAAAAAAGAAGTATTGTTTGATCTGGCTTCTGTTGCAACAAATTTCATCAAAGAAGGAAGATTACTGATGCTGTCAATTCTGGCAAGTAATGGTTTAATGGGATCAAAGCTGCATTGGTTAACCGTGGTTGTATCCATTCCGGAAGCATAAAAATCACCCAGCTTTTGTTCAATGCTGCCAGCGGTATTATTGACTTTTGAAACGCTGTCCAGAATACCCTGCAGACGCAGGCGCTGGGGATAATTCATAAACATGTATGCACCCACGCCGGATTGCGAAGGAGGTATTTGGGCCGTATCATACCAGATACGGTTTACATACATATAAAAGTTGTTTTCAGGCTTAAGCGAAGAATCGATTCCGGGAATGCCTGCCGTGGCAACTGTTTCGGGGTTGCTTTGGCATCCCGCTAACAAAAACAATGCTGCAAAAAGAAATGGTATTTTTATCATATATAATGTCGAAGTTAGTTGTTATTGTGATTCCAAAAATAAGCCAAAAGGTGGTTGGGTAATGTAAGTTGCCAATCCCGCCAATAGTCTAATGGCCGAATAAAAAACATCAATATGCGATTGAACAAGATCGTTATATATTCATCAGGTTTTCTCCTGCTGCGTAGGGCAGTGATGTGTATATTGTTATTAACCTCTTCCTGCTCTCTGCTTGCCCAGAATGAACATTTCGAAAACTATGACCTTCAACCCGTTCAGGTGAATATGACGATAACAAAAATCGACGGAAAGGAAGCGGTGCGGGTAGCCAGGGACACAGCTACCCAGGGAGCCGATATACCCACCTTCGTGCGACTGAAAAACACAGATGGTTTCAGTAACGGAACCATTGAAGTCATGCTGTTGAGCCGGCTGCTGCCCACCGCGGATGCTACTGCAAGGGGTTTTATCGGTTTAGCATTCAGGATCAATAAAGACAACAGTCGGTTTGAATCCATCTATCTCAGGCCCACCAATGGAAGGGCGGAGGACCAGCTTCGCAGGAACCATTCCATGCAATATTTTTCCTATCCTGATTATAAGTTCGACAGGTTGCGGAAAGAAGCAGAGGGAAAATATGAATCCTATGCTGACATGGGTCTGAACGAATGGATCAAAATGAAGATCGTGGTCCAGCATGCTCAGGCCAAACTTTACCTGAACGACAACCCGCAGCCGGTACTGATCGTGAACGATTTGAAACTCGGCGCAGATACCAGCGGTGCTATTGGTCTTTTCGTGGATTCGGGTACGGATGCCTTTTTCCGGGATATTAAAGTGATGGCAGAGAATTAGTTGACCGGACGATTTACCGTTCTTCTTGGGCTCGATGTTTGAGCTGGTTAAGATCTTCGCGGATGATGAATACAAATCTTTCCATGTTACTTTGCATTGGTAGGGTAACCAGCTCCGGAGCCTCCGAAAAAGCACTCGATGGATTTTATTTTGCCATCGTCGCTAAAGGTATAATATTCTGTGTTGCGTAGGTGTTTATTGTCGGTGGTTGTGAGGTTGTAGATAACGAATGCACTTTTATCGTCCTGGACAATTTTAACGAACTCAACCTTTTTGATGAATTGGGACTGGGGCCAGCACCTGGTTTTGTACAGCGACGGGGAATATGGTCGTCAGGGGCCGGACTGGTAAACGTAAAACCTTCGGCTAACTGGCTGGAAACGATGTTCCAATCTTTTTTCTCATACCCTGAAAAATAAGTCCTGATAATTTTGTCCGCATTTTGGGCATGGGCGAATACAGCAATTCCGCAGCAGAGGGCGGTCATCAAAAGAAGTTTCATAAGCATTTTTTTTAGAAAGACAAACGGAGTCGGGTTTTCCGTACAAAATGAGCGTTTTTTTTGGCGCGCCGTAAATTTTACTGACAATCAATGGATTGGCAGGAGCCCCATTCTGTATTGGCTTTCCTGGTTGAATTATTCGCATCCGGGCAGTGAAAATCCAACAGTTACGAAGGATCTCTTCCCCGTCACGCCCGGCGTGGACCGTCGTTATCCAAAACAACAGTGAGGTTTTGAAAAAGTATTTTTACATGGTTTCCGAAATACCTGACAAATCCCCTTTTAAAAATAAATTTTGCGAAGCCGATTGGTTGCGCGTATATTTGCAACCGAACGGCTTCTTATTTAATTTTAAGCATTTATGAGACGAGACATTTTTCAAGCCATTGCAGACCCCACCCGGCGGGCGATCCTCGTGCTGATCGCCGTGCAGGCAATGACTCCCAACGCCATTGCGGAGCATTTCGACATCACCCGCCAGTCCATATCCAAACATCTGCGCATCCTGTCTGAATGCCAGCTCCTGGCTCAAAAGCAGGAAGGCAGGGAAATTTTTTATGAATTAAAAATCGGTAAAATGAAAGAAATCGATATTTGGCTGGACCAGTTCCGGAAGATCCTGGAAGCACAGTTCCAGCAACTCGATGAAGTATTGTTCACCATAAAAAATAAGAAAAAATGAACCTGCTATTTGATTTCACCGTTGACAAAGCCACGGCAACCATTCACATTACGCGGGAATTCGCCGCCGACCTCGACCTCGTATGGGATGCCTTTACAAAAGCGGAAATACTGGACCAGTGGATGGGTCCCAAACCCTGGCGGGTTCAAACGAAGGAAATGGATTTCCGTGAAGGCGGTCGTTGGTTATATGCCATGATCGGTCCCGAGAACACCCCGCCAACCCGCTATAGTTTGGCAGAGTTTGTCGAAATCCAACCCAAGTCCAATTTCACCACGAAAAATTCCTTTTCCGATGAAAATGGAAATCACATCGATTCCGGTTTCACCTTTTCCATCACAAAGAACTCTTTCAAAGCCGGTGACGAAAAAACCACTGTTCAGATTGAAAAAAAAATGTCGAGCCTTGCCGAACTGGAAAAATTCGTCGCAGGGGGCTATTATCAGAAAGGCACTGAATTGGGAATGAAAAATCTGGACGAATATTTGCTCAACCTGGTCACCAGCAAATGATAAAGATGCTTGTTATTGGCAATACATATTCATTGAAAAGGAACGATCGGTATCAACATGGATAACGGCCTTGAACTTATCCGTGTTGATATAAACTTGAGGGTTGTGCATGATTGAAAATCTCAAACCAAACTATATATGCATCGGATCATTTTTTCTTTGGTTCTCATTTTGCAATTCGCAACAACGCAATATGCATTTGCCCAGACTACAATGGACAATCATCAACAGTTTGTTTCCCTGGGTAATTTTCCATTAGAGAATGGTTTGCAAATCAATGATTGTAAAATCGGTTTCCGCACATTTGGAAAGCTGAATGCAAAGCGGTCTAATGCAGTGGTATATCCTACAGGGGGAGGTACCACTTCATTTATGATTGAATCTTTTTTTGGCTTGGGTATGGATGTGGACACCAGCCGGTTTTACCTCATATTGATCGACGCTTTAGGCAATGGCGTTTCCTCTTCTCCAAGTAACAGCATCAGCCAGCCGAAGACTTTGTTTCCGCAATTCAGTATCAAAGACATGGTGAATACTCAATATAAACTGCTTATTGAAAAATTAAACATTCATCATCTGGCTGCTGTAGTGGGCGGATCCATGGGCGGAATGCAGGCACTACAGTGGGCAGTGAGTTATCCTGACTTTATGGACAAAGTAGTTTCAGTAGAAGGAACACCGAAATTTTCCACCTATGACCTGTTATGGACGAATACCTATATCGAGTCAGTAAAAAATGATACGGCCTATCATGGAGGTAATTATAAGGTGAATCCTGTTTTGCCATTGGCTGCACATCTAAGTCAGCTAATGATCACCAGCCCTGCATATTTGAACAATAATGTGCCGGCAGATCGTTTTTCTACATGGCTGGCCTCCACTTTAAATAACCCCTTTAATACCGATTGCAATAATATGCTCTGGCAAATAAAAGCGTGCACCTCACAGGATATTAGTGCTGTCGCCGGGGGCTCGATGGAAAACACTGCTAAAATGATAAAAGCAAAAATGCTGATCATTGCCAATAAACAGGATCATATGATTAATCAGACAGCTTCCATAAAATTTGCCGGGATGGCCAATGCAGAGTTGGTTGTTATGGATAGTGATTTAGGTCATCTGATTTTTAATGAGCAAATTCCAATCGAGGCCACCCGAAAGTTTTTATCGCAATAATTTAAATTTTTAGTTATGCGAAAGTTGATGATGAAGATGTCGATCTCGATCGACGGTTTTGTAGCTAGCCCCGATGGCGGGAATGATTGGGTCTTCAGGAGTTCCGACGAAACGTCAAGGGCCTGGTCCGTCGGGCAAAGTTGGGAATCAGGCCTGATCATCATGGGCAGGAAGTCGTTTGAGAATATGGCCCCTTACTGGCCGACTGCGACCGGGCCTTTTGCCGCGCCGATGAACGAGATCCCCAAGGCAGTCTTTACCAAAAAAGGATTTGCGGGGATTCCGCCCAGTGCGGGCCAGTCGCCTGCCGCGGCTTCCTGGGCGGGGGCACAGGTTTTTGACGGTGATCTAACCGAAGGGATCAGGAAACTCAAATCCGAGACGGGAAAACCGATCTTAGCGATTGGAGGTGCCGGATTTATGCGGAGCCTGATAGCGACGGGTCTTATAGACGAATACCATTTGGTTACCCATCCCGTGGTTTTGGGCGAGGGACTGCCGATCTTCAATGGGGCCGCACAACCGATGGACCTGAAATTGGTGGATGTAAAGTCTTTCCCGGGAGGGATCATAGCACGCACTTATAACATACAAACTGCACACAATAATTGATAAACCAGATGACTTCGCCCTCTGTTTATTGCATCACCATGCTGCTACCGACTGTCGACGACAAAACAATTGCGGTAACTTCAATATTTACAGTAACACCAAGGTAAGAGCTCGGATTTCGGACTACAAGAAAACAGGATCCATCAATAAAGTCATTCACACGGACGGCACCTGCAACATATTGTTGGCGGGAGTCGTTCATAAGAAAACTGACCGCGGGCTTTTTATTGACATATTTGATTACTTCGTGGGGATTCGTCATAAGATAAACATCACAGACGCCCGTTCCGTCGGGAACATTCACAGAGGCTTTGGGTGCGATGCCGCTTTTGGGGTCGACTAGTTTCACCAGCTGTCCTGTTAAATCACTGTTCGAAAACTGACCGCGGTGTAACCGGGTGACGACCGTGTAATACCATTCAACCGTGTTGGCCGGAAGATTGACCTGAAGCACCTGTCTCGAACCATTGGCGCCCGTAGCATTGGAGCCGCCTTTTAAATAAAAGGACTGCTGCGAAATGATGGGTACGACCATATAATCTTGTTTCGACGTCTGGGCATTCGACTGGTATGTCGTGCAAAAAATCAGTAGGGGGAGCAGGGTATTTTTCATCGGTTTGGGGTTTCAGTTAATAACGTCAATCACCCGCAAGTATTATCAATAGGATCCAATAACCCATGTAAAATGGCACCAAATATGCTGCTCATAAAGGAGTAACACTTACCAGCTGTTTCCGTCTTGGAAACCGACCTTTCTTCCTTCCTCACTGATTCTACACAAAGAATTATTGGCTTCGGGATGCATTCTGTATTAATTTTAAATTTAATTTTACTTAGTGCGGAGTTAGTGCGGTAATTACCGCACTAACCTCGCACTGAATTTGAATAAATATAGAATGATTCCCGAAGCTGGGAAGAAGCTGTTTTTTAATTGTAAAGAAGAAATGTTATGGCAAGACAGATGGGAATGACCGGCCGGATTGGCAACGTAGTCCATTACAAAATGGGCGACAAATTCTATACCAGATCTCTCCCCAGAAAATACAAACAGACCAAAGGAACAAAAGCGAAATCTTCTGAATTTGGAATGGCGTCAACCATTGCGATGCTTATTCGACAAAATCTGGAGGAAGTTATTTTCGATTCCACGGACCGTAAAATGCAGACCCTCCTGGTTGGTGAAATTTATACCTGGTTACAGAACGCCAGGCAGGAACCTGCATCGAATGAGAACCAGCCGAAACTGAATCGTTTCTTTTTTTCTGGCAGTCCGGGTATATCATCCCGGTGGAGAGTGGACTATGAGGTTAGCAAACCGGCATCCGGACAGATACAAATAGCCATTCCCTCTTTCATACCAAAAGTAGCTTTCAAATCACCCGCGGGTGCATCGGCTATTATTTGCAAAATAGCTTCCGTGGTGATCGACATTGAAAATAAAAGGGAACTGGGCAGCGCGAAAAACGAAATCAGTTATGCGCTGGACCAAAACAGGGTACCCCTCCAAAAAATTATCCAGGATCTGCTCACGCCGGCCGGCAGTCTGCTTGTTACCGCCATGTGCCTGGAGTATATTGTAAACCGCTATCAGCGCGCTGTTCCGACGAAAGACAAACTATTCAAACCCTCCCAGATTATTTACTCGGTATACAATTGATTCATTCCTTTCGTTATTCCTGTCAACAGGAAACCTGGATTCTGGTAATGAATTATTTTGTTCCGGAAATCAAATGGAATACCGACAGAACTCTTAACTACAGATTTGCCGGAGACTTTTTACGGTAGTATTCAATAATTTCCAAAATCAGTTTGGCATTTTATGCAAATTGACAGGGGGTTTCTCACAAAACTTGCAGATAATCCGATCTGCCCTTCCATTAACTGCGCCATGCTCAACGATTCTACTAAATTCAATGGTATGAAGGTATTTACCAATTAGATATCTGAAATATTTGGGTGTAGTTTTAAATCAGCAATTGAATATTCAATCTAAAACGAACCAGCCATGAAAAAAACATCCGTCGCTTTTTTAACCAGCCTGCTCACAGTTGGTATAATAATTTTGTTTAGCCTCACAGGATGCAAAAAAACGAATGATGGTCATTCGGCGAATGACAATACATTTAGCTTTAGTTATAATGGAAGCCATTATTCGCTTGCCCCGTTAAACTTCGAATATGGCGCCGATAGTGTGACTATTGGGATAACAAGACTGGACATTTTTTCAGCACCCATTTATTATAAAAAGCCCGATTGTGCATACTATGCAGCGGACAATTCATCGGTCTTTGTAACCGGTGACTGTCAGTTGACAAATGGTTCCGGATTGCCAATAGATTCTGCGGTTGTATATGTTTACCAAAGTGGTTCACTAAATGTCACCTATAGTAATTGTAACTCGGTATCGTTGATGGATTTATCAGGTAACCATGTGACAGCCGAATACTGCGATATGGAAGGCAATTTTGAACTGGTCCTGAAGAATAATGAAAACAAATTGATAACCATATCGGATGGTCATTTTATTCAGTATCATATACTCAGGTCCTGGAGGATCAGGTGACAATGCCGGGAATTGATAATACAAATTCAGTTCCAGGTCTGCCCTGAGATATTAAAGTAATCGTGCAGTTGATTGCCTTCGCCAGGTCCCGGATGATGTGAAGCCCCAGACCATGTTTGGCGCCACTGCTGGCGGCTTCATCATACAAAGCTTTCAGTTGCTCGAGCTGTTGTAAAATAAAATGCTATTCACAATCCTTCATTTTATGTTCAATTAAATCCTGCTTTTTTTCATCCCAGATATAACAATGTTGCTCAATCAGGACCATCTTATTTTTTAACACCCGATAAGTTGCTGTAGTCATATTGCTTCCGCCACAACATTCATTACGCTCGAATATGGTTTTTGATTTTGCGTCAAACTCTAAAGAAACACCTGCGAAGCCGCTATTAAAATATTGTTTCGTCTTCGGGTTATATAGAAAGTATAAACTTGAAGTATTAGGCCCGGCATAACTTCTTTCCAAAACTTCGAAATCTAAGTAACCATCAAAATTATAGTCACCCAGTGAAATACTATTGAGGCTCATTAACTGACAATTCAGGTTTATTTGTTGAATCAAACTGTCTGTTTTTTTTTGATTGATTTTAACACCGCTCACATGGGCATAGTAGTCATTTTTTCTTTTGGATATGAGCAATTTAAAATACTGATTTTTAAAAGAGACCGGCTGAATAATTTCTCTATCTGTCCATTCAACACCCTCGCCGTCTTCTATCTCAAATTCCTTATGTAAGGTTATTGTAAGTGCCTTTTTTGTATTAAAATCTTTCCAGGTGCCAACAATGGTTTTTTGCTTCCTGTCAAAGTTATTGAAGGTTAAAGCTATAGAATCCCGGGACAGTTCAAAAAACGTTAAACTATTTTCGAAGATTTTGCCCTGGAGAACTATGGGCGTATTATTCTTTTTGAAGGCATAAATACCTCTTGCATTACCGTCGGAATAAATATTTGTTACAAGTTCGATTGGATCCTTGTCGATAAACCCGGAATAACTGGTTTGTCCACTGGCCTGTCCAATTAGATCTGATACAAAAAAATGTAAAATGGCAATGAGTATCACAATGCGCATGGTATATTATATAACAGGCCACTCATTTACCAGTCAGCATAAGAGCTGACTATAGTAGGATTGGCTCAAAGATTTTTAAACTGATAAAAGAGGTCGATTTGAAAAACGGAATTTTTTGCAGTCCCGGAAGCATTATTGGCCTTTATTGTATTCGTTAACCCGTAATTATATCGCAAATCAATTCCCAGATTAATTTCTGAAATCTTATAACCGACTCCCAGAACCCAGGAAAAATCAGCGGACTGCGTATAATTCTTGTTGTCTATTGACTGTCCATTGTATTTCAATTGGGCACTGAGTAAGAAGCCGATTTGCGGGCCGGTTTCAGCGAAGAGACCCGAAGCATGTTGATATTTAAATAGTACGGGCAAATTCAGGTAGTTATAATTTGCATCCGCTGGTATGCTGTCGGTAAAGCCACTTCCCTGAGCGGAATACATCAGTTCTGGTTGGAGGTAAAAATTATTGAATAAAGGAATCGAAGCCAATATTCCTGCATTGAAGTCATACCTGACACCAAGATCATTTATTGCCGAACCCGAATAATTAAGACTAGCCCGATTCAATCCCGCTTTCACACCATATTGTATCTGGGCAGTTGTGGCATTCACCATGGTCATGACGAAAGTAAAAAGTAGAATTTTTTTCATTGTATTCGATTTTATTGTCACTCAAGTTATAAGAATTAAACAGGCGGAAAACATAAAGTGGTGTTATTCTTAATCGATTACACTTCCCCGATACGAATAGTGGTGGAAGGAAATTTATAAGTGTTTTCCCTTAGGCAAACTGCTTTTTGGCGTTGGCGTGTGGTCATATAATGGGAATATAACATCGTCTGGAAATAATATTGAATGTATGGTTAAATCTCCATTTTTATGATGAAGTCAAAGAACTATCAATAATACTCCCATACTCCCATACTCCCATACTTTCTTTAGTCTTCATCCATCTCCAGCAATAGATTTACAATAAGGGCCGTCCAGCCGGTCTGGTGGGAAGCGCCCAGGCCCTGACCCGTATCGCCGTGAAAGAATTCATAGAATAAGTGATGATCTTTGAAGTGGGTTTCAGACCAGTTCGAGTGATGACTGGCATGATATTGAAATTGGCCTTCGTCATTCTTTTCAAATATTTTTAGAATTCTCCGCGTCAGCTGATTGGCAATTTGTTTGAGGTTTAGCGTATTTCCTGAGCCTGCAGGAAATTCAAACTTGTATTTGTCGCCATAGTATTCATAATATTTTCTCAGTGAGTGAATGATCAGGTAATTCAGCGGCAGCCAGATGGGTCCGCGCCAATTGGAGTTGCCGCCGAACATGGTACTGGAACTTTCTCCGGGTTCGTAGTGTATGGAATAATTAGTGCCCTGGTATCCGAAAACATAAGGATGTTTCTCATGAGATTTCGACAGTGAACGTATGCCGTAGTCCGATAGAAACTCAGCTTCATCCAGCAGCCTTTTCAATAGACTCTCCAGACGATCGTCAATCATAATGGCAAATAAATAATTGCCGTCTTTATTCTTGTGTTCAATATCTGAAATGATCCGGGTGAGATCCGGCCTTGTGAGCCGGATTACTTCCAGCCGCGTATTGAATTGACGCAGGTGTTCGAATACTTTGCTGTGCATGATCTCTACCGCAAGCAGGGGAATGATGCCTACCAGCGAACGAATTTTTAGTCTCTGGCTGGTACCATTCTCAAACTGAATGGCATCATAATAAAAAGCATCCTGATCGTCCCAGAGCGAAATGTCTTTCTTACCGATATGATGCATCGCCCAACCGATGTTGAGGAAATGCCTGAAAAATTTCGCGGCTGATTCTTCATAAGCTTCATTATGCTGTGCCAGTTCCAGCGATATGCGCAGCATATTGATGGAATACATGGCCATCCAACTCGTAGCATCGGCCTGCTGCAGTTTTTTAATTCCCGGCGGCATATGGTTCCGGTCGAAGACACCAATATTGTCGAGGCCAAGGAAACCACCTTCGAAAATATCCGTTCCATTAGCATCTTTTTGATTTACCCACCAGGTAAAGTTCATGAGCAGTTTCTGAAAAGCCCTTTCCAGGAAATCCCAGTCCGCAATACCCGTTTTTTTTCTGTCCTCTTCGAATACATACCAAACGCCCCAGGCATGTACCGGAGGATTCACATCACTGAAGTTCCATTCGTAAGCAGGGATCTGTCCGTTGGGATGCATATAATATTCGCGTAACACGACCAGTAACTGCTGCTTTGCAAAATCAGGATCGATATGAACAAAAGTTGCCGCATGAAAAGCAAGATCCCAGGCGGCAAACCAGGGATATTCCCATTTATCCGGCATGGAAATGATGTTCCGGCAGGTGAGGTGCTGCCAGTCGTAATTTCGTTTGTGCATGCGGTTGGGTGGCGTCTCATGCGGTTCTCCAAAAAGCCATTTGAATACATCGAGATAATAGAATTGTTTGGTCCACAATAATCCGCTTGCCGAACTTCGTAACAACGCCTTGTGTTCTTTGGACAAATTTTTCGGAGTCAGTTGTTGATAATATTCATCAGTGTCTGACCGCCGTTCAGAAAATATGTCTTCAAAATCCATCCATGGATCTTCTATTTCTGCCTTGCTTAACCTGATCTTAAATGTTTTCGATCCCCCCGGCCTGATCTTTTCTTTAAGCCAGACGGCCGCCTTGGTTCCCTGTTTTTTCGGGTTAACCGTATTTTCTTTATCGACGATATAGTTGTTGATGCCGTCTTTGACAAAGGATGTTTCGTTGGGCCTGTTGTACATCCGCTGGTTATTCGTTTCGTTTTCACAGAATAACTGTTCACCGCCCTGATGGTACAGAAAAAAACTCCCATTACGCGATGAGTTGGTCTGCAGGCAATTTGTTGAAACCGATACAATTTCGGGCTTGCTGAAACGAATATTGTGTTTCCAGAAATTACGAAACCAAAGGTGAGGTATCACATGGATCGTTGCTGCTTCAGGTCCCCGGTTATACACTGTAATTTTCATCAGGACGTCGTTGATTTCTGCTTTGGCATATTCAATAAAACAATCGAAATAGCGATTGTCTTTGAACAGTTCTGTATCGAGCAACTCAAACTCCGGACTCAGTCGTCCCTTCCTGTTTTTCTGCAATAGTTCGAGATAAGGGAATTCATCCTGCGGATATTTATAAAGGAATTTGCAATAGGAATGAGTGGGTGAGGAGTCCAGATGAAAATAAAGTTCTTTCACATCCTCACCGTGATTGCCTTCCCCATTAGTCAGTCCAAAAAGACGCTCTTTGATTATGGAATCTTTCCCGTTCCAAAATGCGGGTGCAAGGCATAAGATCTGGTCGCTGTCACAAAAACCGGCGATTCCTTCTTCTCCCCAACGATACGCATAACTCCGGGCCAGATCGTGATTGACGAAGTTCCAGGCATTTCCTTCCGCGCTATAATCTTCCCTTACCGTGCCCCACTGGCGATCAGAAATATAGGGACCCCATTTTTTCCAGTTTCTGTTGTTTGAGGATTGGGAAAGACGCTCTTGTTCAGTACTGCCCGTCATACTTGCTTAAAATATATAATATGTGATATTATCTTCAATTATATATAAATATAGCTATCCGGGTATTATATACATAGATTAATCAGGGCAATTTCTCATAATTCCTCTCAATACGAACCGGCATTCACATTTTTGTTGCTTACTCCGTTCTCAGATTCTTCGCCGGATTCACGGCGGCTGCTTTCATAGCGTTGAAACTGATGGTGATCATGGCGATCAGGATTGTGATAAACGCAGCGATGCCGAATTCCCACCAGTGAACCGGAATATGATAGGCAAAATTTTCAAGCCATTTGTGAACCGCCCACCAGCCAATAGGGAATGCAATGATATTGGCCAGCAATACAAGTTTTAAAAAATTGCCTGTCAACAGTTGGACAATACTGTTTACGGAAGCGCCCAATACTTTGCGGATACCGATTTCCTTGGTTCGCTGTTCAGCAGATAGGGCAGTCAACCCCAGTAACCCAATGCAGGAAATGAAAATGGTCAGGATGGCCGAAAAGAGAATGATCTGTTTCCATTTTTCTTCACCCTCATATTCGCGTCGGTTGGAATCATCTTTGAATTGATAGCTGAATGGATAAAAAGGAGCCAGTCTTTTAAATGTTGTTTCTATAAAATGTAAAGTCTTCGGCGTGTTATTGGGATTGATCCTGATATTAAACTGGGATGAATTGCCTTCGGGTTCCGTGCTAAATATTTGAGGGCCGATCTTTTCTTTCAGTGATCTGAAATGATAATCTTTTACCAAACCGACCACGGTTAATTTTCTGTTTCGCCAAAACAGATCAACTGTTTTTCCAATCGGATTCTTCCATCCCGCTTCCCGCGCAAAGGATTCATTCACCAAAACGGAATGGGTGCTGTCCGACATAAAATCTGCGGAAAAATTCCGCCCTTTAATGATCGGTATCTGCAGGGTGGTCAGGTACTGATCGTCGATATGGTCATAGTCAAACTGAATATCCTGTCCGTCCACTTTGGCCATTGTTCCCTGCCTGCCGCTGTTGTGTACAGCAACCTTCTGAATATCCGGGTTCTTAATCAATTCTGCTTTAAACAGATCCGCGAAATTTTTGCCTGCATCCCAGCTTCCTTCTACGACCACGATGTTCTGATCATTATATCCTAATGCGGTATGCGTGAGATAATGAAACTGTTCGTAGATAAAAAAAGTACAAATGATCAGCAGACCGGCAACAGCGAATTGCACGACGATGAGGCTTTTAGCCGGCCAGTTTTTTCCTGTTAATTTGACCCGGTGATATAATGTCTGAACCGGATCGAACCCGGATAAAATCAGCGCCGGATAAAGACCGGCCGCAAAACCTGTGATCAAAAACAAACCAATAAATCCGGTGACTAGCTGGGTGTCGTACAGATAGGAAAGGCTGAGGCGTTTATTGGCCAGCTCATTAAATACCGGTAATGAAATGGAAGCTAAGAATATTGCGAATACAAAGGAGATAAAACATACAAGGAATGATTCACCCAAAAACTGTCTTGCCAGTTGGGCGCGCTGACCGCCAATCACTTTCCGGATACCAATTTCCTTACTTCTTTTCAATGAACGGGCGATGGTGAGGTTAATAAAATTGATACAGGCGATCACCATGATAAAAATGGCAATCCCTGTTAATATGTAGGAATACACGGGGTTGCTGGCATCTGAAAGTTCGTCCTCGGCGGCATAATCCTTACTGAGGTGTATTTGCATTAATGGTTGTAGTCCCCAGAATACTTTTTCCTTAAAACCATATTTCTCCCTGGCTTCCCTGATCTGACCCTGGGCTTTCTCGTTATATACCCGGGTCATTTTGTTCAGTACGGCGCCCGGATCTGCGCCCGTTTGTAATACCAGAAAGGTGCTGATAAAAAAGTTTAACCAGTGATCATCCGGATTTATTTTCTCCTGGAATTTCATCGGAAGCAGCATCTCGAATTTTATCGAAGAGTTCTGCGGTGATCTTTTGGCGACACCGGAAATAATGAACGGCTCGAACTTTCCATTCACCTGCACTTCCATCATTTTACCCACAACTTCATTTGAGCCGAAATATTTTTTAGCAGTTTCGTCGGTAATGACCATGGAATGCAGGTCAGTCAATACCTGGCGGGGGTCCCCGTAGATCAGTGGGAAAGAAAAAACGGAAAAGAAATTATTGTCTGCAAATTTGATCTCCTGGTTAAAGATTTGATTGTTTGACCGGATAACAAAGTCACTGCGGCTGACCCGTACAAATTCTTTTATTTCCGGAATATCCTGTTTAAAGGAAGGGCCGTGGATCATACCCGTTTTGCCGGCTTTGAAATCGTCCAGTCCCTGGTCGTTAACCATTCTGGCCGTGATGCGGTAAATCTGTTCCTTTTTTTCATGGAACCGGTCATAGCTCAATTCGTCTTTTGCGTATAAAAAGATTAGCATGCAACAGGCCAGGCCAATGCTCAGTCCGGAAATATTGATCACGGATAAAATCTTGTTTCTCCATAAGTTTCTGATGGCGATGACAAAATAATTTTTGAGCATAAAGATTGATTTAGATTTTTAGTCTGGCCAGAATCTGATGTTATACAGCAATAAGAATGTCAAGTTTTTCAAATGCTGTTTAACAAGCATTTGTAATATGGGGTCCGAAAAGGAATTGACCGTTTTTGATACAGTGAATGTCCTATTTAGGTAATCGCTGAAAACCTCCGGAATCGCCTTAAAATGGCTTTACCAGGCCCTGAGCTCGCTCTCAGGAGTTGCTGTTCATAAAACCGCCAGGTGTTTTTTATTCTATCTTTTTATGGAATAGTGTTGAGAATCAATAAGATACGACTTTTAGTTCAATAAAAAATGCGGAATGGGATGGAGCCTTTATGGCCGTAGAAATTACTGAGACAAGACAAGCGTGATATGGTCCGGTCCCTAGGTCCTGTTAAAAAACAAAAGATTGTAGTACCTGATATTCCAGAATGGAATAAGATTCCGGATCCAGTCAGATTTTTTAATTACTCCCAATAATATTAATCTGTAACCGGAAATTAGCGGGCGATAGATAAACGCATAAACAAACAAGAGGATTATCAGCGTCATGCTATCGACAAATTTGGTGGGTGCCAAAAGCACAATCGATATCAATGGAAGAAATATGGTAACATAGAAAACTGCGAGATTTTTTACAGTCAGCACTTGCAATTATTTTGTGGATGTCAATGTGGTTTGAATAATCACTTTTTCCCGTTCCAACCGATTGAGCGACCCGGTGAAAAATAGTTTGTAGGTACCATTTTTTCCCAACAAACGTTGGACCACGGCAAATACATTGAAAAAAAATATCGAGACCGAGGCACCGAGGGTATTCGCCCAAACATGATAAACATCACGACGATCCAGCACATAGGCGATGGCATTGGAGAATCCCTCTGCGTTATGCCTCGCCTCAAAAGCTTTTTCCAGCAGAACCACCACCAGTACACCGACAGAATATAGAAGCGTACGCAGTATCGTATCGACTATCGGAGGCTGGTCCTGCACCCAGGAACCTAATGAAATCATTTGCATCAGCAGAATGACTTTGGCCATGATCAATGCACCGATCAGTGCCTGGGATAATCCTGTAAATTCAATATCATAATCTTTCAGCGTGAGCTTTTTCATTATGATCATGAAAATGAAAAAAAAGGCAAAATAACTGGTCGTTCTGGCGATGACAATGATTTCGTGTAAGACTTTTTTCATTTGTCTGAGGGGTGGTTGCTGCGGAGTTCAAAATAAGGAATAATATCCGCTTAGCGCCATTTTAATATATCCCTTCGTGATTGACCAGGAAAGCGCGCCCTGGCAGGCAATTTTCGATATTGGCTGTTGTCCAGACAAAATGATAAAAACCCTGGCCCATATAATATACATTGGAGTAACCCTGATCAACCAGGTTGTAACAAATCAAAACACCCGACTGATCATTGGAAGCATACACCAGGATCGGTGCAGACTTGTCTTTATTTGACATTGCGGTAGCCAGAGTCTCAGCACTGGTAATATTGGTGGCGCTTTTCAGGTTTCCCAGGTTCAGATACATTTTGTCTGATTTATTATTGAATTCATCTGAAGGCCGTGCATCCAGAATCAATAGTCCGGGTTGTTGGTTCATTAAGTCTATGCAGGCTTTGGCATCCAGTATTTGAAAAGGCGGCGCACCGGTGATCAGCAGACCGGCCCGGTTATCATTCAACCCATGATGGCAAATGAATGTTTCCAGTCCGCCGTAAAGATTATAGATCCGCGTAAATCCGCGGGCCCTCAGGAATGCAACCACATCCATGCTGTTATAACCCTTTGCATCGTAAAGAAGCACGGGTTTGGTTGGCGGAATCCGGAAGCTGTTCAATTTTTGGTCAAATCCTTCCTGAGGAATGTTGATGGCGTTTTTCAGGTGTCCGATATTATTTTGCCGCAGGCTGTCCTTACCGGCAAATTCCGTAGCTGTCCTGATGTCGATGATCACCAATTCAGGTGTATTTTCCATCAGCTGCATGGCATCAGCAGGCCCTATAATCGTGTATTGGTTTTCGGTGATCAGATTTTTACGCTTGGCAGGAAATTGTTTATCATCGTCTTCATTCACCACGCTCAGGCCGCCATTGATATTATATATGTGTTGAAAACCATTGTCTGCTAAAAATTTACTCACCCGACGACTGCGCTGACTATGCGAGCAATACACAAAAATCGGCTGGTCCATATGCTTCTTCAATTCATCCAGGTGGTTTTGAACTGAATCGATCGGCACATTCACGGCTCCCTTTAACCGGCCAATATTCAAAGCCGTCGCCCTCGATGTATCAGCATATTCTCCGGGCGAGCGAACGTCCAGCAGGAGGAAATTTTGCATGGAATCCATCAGGTGAAAAGCCTGATTGAGATAAACCGCTGTATACAATTTATTATCATACTTGTAGAAAACCTGCGCCTGGGTACACAGGCTAAACAGGCCCTGAACCAGTATTAGATTCAGTACCAGATATTTGATTCGTAACATGTTGAATTTTTTCATTGGTGATCATTCATCAACAGTTACTAAATATAGATATATAAAACAGGAGGGGCCGCTGGTTATCCATTAGCGGAAACCGTTAGCAGAACAAGGGTTTTTCATAAGGTTAAACGGTAAGGGCGTGTCCGGCTTTACGTTTAATTTCCAGGTTACTGTAATATTTTTTGCCAGCTGTGTTCATTCTTGATTTTCGTTTTTTCAATCATTTTATTTTCCGCCATAGCAATATTTTCGATTCCCCTGATCAGGGCGTCCGGCGTGAAGGAAATGGAATCAATGCCCTGTTCCACCAGGAATTGGGAAAACTCCGGATAATCGCTGGGTGCCTGTCCGCAGAGTCCGATTTTAATGCCTGCTTTTTTTGCAGCCTGTACGGCCCTGGCAATCATGATTTTTACGGCTTCATTATTCTCATCAAATAAATGACTTACAATATCCGAATCCCGGTCAATGCCCAGCGTCAGCTGGGTAAGATCGTTGGAGCCGATGGAAAATCCGTCGAATAATTTCGCAAATTCATCAGCCAGAATAACATTACTGGGTATTTCGATCATCAGGTATACTTCCAATCCGTTTTCACCTCTCTTCAGTCCAAAGGATTCCATGGTTTGCAAAACCTGTTTCGCTTCGTTCACCGTGCGGCAAAAGGGGATCATCAGTTTCACATTCGTGAATCCCATCTCATTGCGTAATTTCAATACCGCTGCACATTCCAAACCAAATCCAGGCGCATAACGTTTATCGTAGTATCTGGAAGCGCCCCGGAATCCGATCATCGGGTTTTCTTCGGAGGGTTCATAAAACTGGCCGCCGATCAAAGATGCATATTCATTGGTCTTGAAATCGCTCATACGCAGGATCAGTTCTTTCGGGTAAAAAGCCGCTGCGCATTTGGCTATGGATTCTGCAAGCCGCTGAACGAAATATTCGGTTTTATTTTTGTATCCCGATACCATTTGCGAAATGGTATTTTTTACCGCGCCTTCCGGTAGCTTATCGAAGTTCACCAGAGCCATGGGATGAATCAGGATACTATTGTTGATGATGAATTCCATACGCAGGAGTCCTACACCCTTGGCCGGATACCAGGAGAGTTCGAAAGCGCGATCCGGATCGGCCAGAATAAAATAGGGTTTGGTTTTTACGTCCGGCACCGTAGCCACGTCAATAGTCTGCATCTCGAAGGGAATATTGCCATCCAGCACGATTCCTTCTTCGCCTTCCGCATTGGCTACCGTAATAACCTGTCTGTCATGGATCACCTGGGTCGCGTTGCCGGTACCGACAATGGCTGCAATGCCAAGTTCGCGGGCTACGATCGATGCGTGACTGGTGCGCCCACCCTTATTGGTTACAATGCTTACAGCTTTGCGCAGAAGTGAATTCCAGTCGGGGTTGGTGATGTCTGCGACAAGGATATCGCCGGACTGGAGTTTATGAGCTTCATTTAGCGAGTGAATGATACATGCAGGTCCGCTGATGATTTTTTTTCCTACCGCTTTTCCTTTACAGAGGACCGCGCCTTTTCCTTTTAGTTTATAAGTGTGAAACAGGCCATGTTTCCTGCCTGAAAAAATAGTTTCCGGCCTGGCCTGAACTATGAATATTTTATTGCTAATCCCATCTTTGGCCCATTCAATGTCCATTGCCCTGCCATAATGTTTTTCAATGCTGCAACTCCATCGCGCCAGCTGCAGAATTTCGTCGTCGGACAAAACCCATGCATTTCGTTTATCAGGAGGGGTTTCTATGTTTTTAATTTTTCTTCCGCTTTCACCTGTTTCATCGTAGACCATCGTATTTTCTTTATCACCTTTTTTCCTGCTGATCAGGGCATTTTTTCCCTGTATCAGGGTGGGCTTGAATACCCAGAATTCATCCGGTATTACGGCGCCCTGTACAATGTTTTCTCCCAATCCCCAGGCTCCTGTGATATATACCGTTTTTTCAAATCCGCTTTCCGGATCAATTGTGAAATTTACTCCTGAGCATCCCAGGTCAGAGCGCACCATGTATTGGACACCGGCAGAAAGACCCACTGTGATATGATCAATGTCGTGGTCAATTCGGTATTTGATTGCCCGGTCGTAAAATAGCGAAGCATAACATTTAACTACAGCATTCAGCACATTTTCCGTGCCCTGAATATTGAGGAAGGATTCATGCTGACCCGCGAAACTGGCTGTGGGCAGGTCTTCTGCGGTGGCACTGCTGCGAACGGCTACGGAAACATTCTCGCGCCCTTCACTCAGCGACAGGTATGCCTTAATGATTTCCTCTTTTATTTCCTCTGGTAATTTTCCGCCGGATACCAGTTCACGGCATGACCGGGCGATTTCCGGAAGGTTGGAAAGGGTTTTGATATCGACTGCGTCCAGTAATTTTTTCAAAGGTTCTGTGAGATGATTTGCTGAAAGGAAAGCCCTGTAACTGGCCACGGTTACAGCAAATCCACCCGGTACTTCAATGCCCAGGGGTTTCAGTTTGTTGTACATTTCACCCAATGATGCATTTTTCCCGCCCACCTCTGGCAGGCTGGACATATTGAGCTGGTCAAATGGAACGATGTATGGGTTCATGGTATTTTTTTTAAAATTCCGTTATGGCAGGCATGAGTTGACAATCTTTTTGTTATTAAAATTATAGAGATACCCACGACCGGAATATGACTAATATCAGGCTGGCAGATGATTTAACGCGGCACGCCGAATCCATGCACTCCATTTAGTTTAGTAAAAATTGCCACTCGCCTTCCTGGTTATTTGCAGCATTTGCTAATCCCGGATCATTTTCAGGCAATTCAGGCAATAAATGACAGGCAAAGATACCAGCAACCCGAAAGGCTGCGCTACCTGCCAACTAGCGTTTCCCATCCGCAAATGTCAATTAGATATCGCCTGGTCTTGGCGATAGCTTTGGATCATCAATCAAATCATTCAAAGCTAAAACCACGATCATGAAAACTTTAACCCATCTTCTTAAAGAATTTTTTCTTCTGCAGCGTTTCCAGGTTCAAGCACTTTTGTTTCTTCTGATGTTCAGTCTGACCAGTTGTTTCCAGAAATTTTATAAAACCAATACCGTAACCACCACAGATTCTGCAACCCTTCATAAACTGGTGGATGAAAACAAATCCTTTATCGTACATACGCCCGAAGGACCATTTGCCGTGAAAAACGCAATAGTTAGCACTGATGTATTCAGTGGTGATAAAGAAGCATTAAATCCGGCATATGACAAATACCTGAATCCGTTACCGAATGATCCCAACCATCTGAGCATGAAAAAAAGTGGGGTTGTGCTGAATGAAGTACACCTGTATACCAGGAGCTCCTTCCCCGCAAATGGAAAAGTAAACCTGGACATCAACCAGATTTACAGAATTGATGTGTATGGCTTTGACAAAAAAGCGACCAGGGAGTCAAGGACTGTAAGTATTGTGGGTATTACCGTTGGTGTGGGTGCTGTTGTAGGGATGGTTGCAATTGTCGCCAGCAGTATGGATCATATGATGGATGGTTTTACTCTTAATATGCATTAGAGATAACCTGATAAATCAATCAATATGAAAAAGATTGTGAACTGTCTGGCCAATTGGATTTCATTCCGACTGATCAAATATTATTTCTGTTTTTTTTTACTGATTGGTAGTCTGAGCAGTTGTTTTCAAAAATTCTATACTACCAATACGAAGGACACAACGAATTCAGCGACACTAAAGTCGTTACAATCGGAGGGTAAAATATTTATTGTTCATTCAACGGATGCGGACTTTGTCCTGAATAATCCTACTGTGGTCGGAGAAAGCTTTGCGGGTTACGCAGATTCACTGACCCCGAAACTTAAAAATTACCTGAATCCGGAAGCAGATTCGGCCAACTGGATTTATAGGGGTCAGCGTGATTTGGTACTTAACCAAGTCCATCTGTATGCTAATGGTATTTTTATTGACCATGGAAAAGTGAACCTGGATATCGGTAAGATATATCGCATGGATGTTTATAGTCCGGATGCATTGGCAACGAAAAGATCCAGGACTGCCAGTATTGTAGGCATTTCCATTGTGGTAGGAGTAATTGTCACGATGGGTGCATTTGCCGCAAGCTCTATCGCTTATTAACGAAAATTAGTGACCGGGTTTAGAAAAAATTAAATAAGGACGCAGATCTTTACCGGTAGTCTGCAAGTTTATAAGAAACCTTCAATGTGTATATCGACTTTATTTTTACTCCGTTGTTCTGCGCAGGTACAAATTCCGGGTTATACAATTTGGCCACCCGAAGTGCATCCTTATCCATATCCATCTCAACATCATTACCCAGTTTATAATCCGTGGCATTACCCTGCTCATCAATATAAACCCTGATTTCAACCTTACCCGGAACCCTTGCAGGATCAGATTCTTCGTGAAATTTCAGGTTGTTGACCAGAAAATTATTCCATTGCGATTGTGAACTCAGCCAGAGGGGTTTTGTATCCGGCGCTTTCTTAACCCAGTTTCCATCGCTTCCCAGATATGCATAAAAGCCATCTTCCGAATTCACCATGATATAAGTTGCTGTTGCATTATTGAAATTGTAAGTCCAGGATAATGCGCCATGAATATCATAAAATTCCCAGATTCCTGTTTTTACGCCTTCATTATAAAAATGACGGGCAAGCAACACCTTACTACTGCTATAATAATTCCATACACCTTCTTTCTTGCCTCCCTTAAAGGCGTTTTGTGCGAAGGTTAGATTCAGGGTCAAAACAAACAAGCCGGTAAAGAGAGCAATTTTCTTTTTCATATTTGGATGGTTTAAGACGATCACAGGATTTTATTAAATCCATTTCTATATTTATTTATTTTCTTTATGTCAGCTTCAGTAGCCGGCACCAGGCTGACTGCCGCACCACCACCTTTAGCCAGTCCGATTCTCAGTTTGGATTCATTGTCCACGATATACTGTTCGATAACATAGGCTTCGGGATTATCTTTCCAGTCTGCATCCGGTGCGTCCCGGTAAATCGTAGCCAGCCATTGGGTGCCTTTTCCCAAAAACGACAATTTCAATTCAGCCACGCGGTTGTTTTCATCCGTAATGGCACCGATAAACCATTTGGATGCATTTTTTTCTTTGCGGGCGATATAAATATAATCGCCGGGTTCTGCGCCGAGGATCCTGGTGTCGTCCCAATCGGTGGTCACATCCCTGATAAATTGAAAGGCATCTTTATGGGCCTCATAATTTTCAGGCAGGTCGGCCACCATTTGCAGCGGGCTGTATAAAGTTACGTAGAGGGCGAGTTGTTTACAAAGTGTGCTGTGCATCTGGCGGGTTGGCGCATAAGAAGCATAACCCTTCATTTTAAAAATACCCGGTGTATAATCCATGGGTCCGCCCATGAGGCGGGTAAAGGGCAGGATGGTTTCGTGTTCAGGCGGACTTCCATTACTGAATGCATTGTATTCATTGCCCCTCGCCGCTTCAGAAGCCATCCAGTTGGGCCAGGTGCGTTGGAGACCGGTGGGCCTCACGGGTTCATGGGAGTCCAGCATGATCTGGTGTTCCGCTGCTTTTCGGGCCACCCGCAGGTAGTGATCAATCATCCATTGTCCGTCGTGATGCTCTCCCCGCGGTATGATCCTGCCCACGTATCCGGTTTTTACTGAAGTATAACCAAACAGATTCATGAAGCGGAAAGCGGTATCCATCTGGCGCTCATAATCAGAGGCAGATCCGGATGTTTCGTTGTGCATGATCAGGTGCACATTTTTCGATGCGGCATAACGGGTCAGCTCCTTAATATCAAAATCCGGATAGGGCTTCGTGAAGTCGAATACATTTTCCTTCCAGTTGCCGAACCAGTCTTCCCAACCGGTATTCCATCCTTCCACCAATACACCCTGGATATTATTAGCTGCAGCAAAATCGATATACTTTTTTACATTGGCGGTATTTGCACCGTGGCGTCCGTTGGGTATCGGTGTTCCGTCCCTGGATAAACTGTCGGGAAAATCCGAATAATTCCAGGTGCTCTTACCGGTTTGCATTTCCCACCACACACCGGTAAACTTCATGGGTTTTATCCAGGAAGTATTGGAGATGGCTGAAGGTTCATTGAGGTTCAGGATCATTTTAGACGAAAGGATATCAGCAGCCTGGTCGCTGACAATAATGGTTCTCCAGGGCGTATGGAAAGGCGCATGCAGATAGGCTTTGTTTCCGTAGGCATCCGGCACCAGGCTGGACTGAAGGGTATAGTGTTGTCCATCTACATGCAACTGCATGGCAGAGTAGTTCACAAGGGCTGCTTCATGGATATTGATGTACAGGCCTTCGCTGGTCTTCATCATCAACGGCGTTTGGACAGCGAAGGGATCGGGGGCCACGCGCACAGCAATATCGGTTGAGTTCTCCACCATTTTACGATTATCAATTTCGCTTAATGTGGATGTGGTGTAGAGGTATTCGTTGGTGTCAAAATCGCCCGGAATCCAAAACGTTTTATGGTTTCCGGTCTGGTTGAACCGGGTGAGTTCGTCGGTGACAATAAAATATTTCAGGTTGGGTTGCAGGGGAAATTCATAACGGAAGCCCACACCATCTTCAAAGACCCGGAAAATAATATTGAGCCGCCGGTTCGGGGTTTTTACTGTCTGAAGACGAATGGTCAGTTCTTCATAGTGGTTACGCACGTCTTTGGTTTCGCCCCAGACGGTTAGCCAGGTCTGGTCAAAGGATTTTCTTTCAGTTCCGATTACCTGGAAAGAGCGGTCAAAACTGCTGTCGACATTCAATTTGAATCCCAGCCCGGATGGCAGAATAACCGGTTTGTTATTGTAGAACACTTCATAGGTTGGTGAGCCGCCCGCACTCAGAGTAAAGATCATTTTTACTTTGCCCAGCGTCAGGGTTTCGGAATGTTGGGCATATGTGATGGAGAATAAACAAAGAAGGCTGAATAAGACAACGATTTTTTTTCTTTTCTTCATGTTGACCAGGTGAGTTTTGGGATTAAGATACGGCTTTTAGTATAAAATGCTTCTCAAAAAACCGGCCCCGTTTGCTTATATCGTTTACCGCTAATCCTTTAGACAAACTTGCCCAACAAATTGTTAATGCCGAAAAGTTTCTGCTCAATGGGTCTTTTTTATGTTTCAGGGGGTGAAAAAATAGTGTTTAACAGGGGGTGTTATAGTTTAATTAAAGTTTTTTTTTCATGCAACACCGTTGATAATTAACTGCTTCATATCAATTGAGGATCATATATATATTTAAGGGCTCAACAGTTTATCCACCTCAAAAACGATTATGTATGAAAACAAAACTAGCAGGTCTCATTAGCCTGTTTGTGCTTTGCGCACAAGTACATGTTCTTGCCGATGATGGTTCGGCAACCGTCAGCCAGAAAGTACTCAAAGCTTTCCAGGCTGCATTCCCCTCGGCTGAAAAAGTAGACTGGAGTGAAGACGGCGACCATTATTTTGTCCATTTCAAGGATCATCAGGTATTATCTGAGATCGAGTACGATCATGATGGAAATTTTATTTCCTCAGAAAGATATTATTCTGATGGCACCCAGTTGCCCCTTCACCTGATTTGGGACCTGCGTAAAAAATTTCATGACAAGACCATTTACGGCATCACCGAAACGAATACGGAAGCCGAAACCTTTTACTACGTGAAGATGCAGGATGCGAAAGAGTGGATCACGGTAAAGGGTTCAGCAGACGGTTTTGTGAAAGTGGTTGAACGTTTTAATAAGCAATTGTAGTACCGACCCTGAAGGAACTGATTCTGCCATGGTAAATAGCCGGGAGGCTATTTACTTTTTTTAATCCGGGTATGGCCAGATAACAAGGCTATGGCTAAATAACATATAATCCTTCGATGGCATCGCCCAGGATAATTTTACTGAGTTTTTTACAGAGTATATTAAAATCGTCCGGTTTGGTCATAAAATAGCTTGCACCCAGCAGTCGGGTCCTGCTGATATCCTGCAGATTTTTTGAGGTGGTGAAAATGATGATGGGTATTTTTCGGTATAACTCATGATTTTTCAAATACAGCAGGCAGTCAAATCCATTCATTACGGGTATGTTCAAATCCATAAAAATAAATGCCGGCAGGGGTGGTTTTTCCAACTGCATGAAGGCTTCCTGGCAGCTGGAGGCCAGCTGGCAAACCAGATCAGGATGCATCAGCAGTATCGCATCCCGGAAAAATAACTGGTCATCCGGATCATCGTCAATGAGCATGATCCTTCTAACGTCTGTCGTCTGGGGTCCTTCGTTCATTCGGTTTGAGTGGTGATCCGTTTTCTAACAATATTGGAAAGTACACAGAAAATACGGCACCTGTTCCTGCATGTCCTTTAGCCGTTATAAATCCTTTGTGATTTCGCATGATTTTTTTACAAATAGCGAGGCCGATACCGGTTCCGGCATATTCCTGCCTGCTGTGTAAACGCTGAAACAATTCGAATATCTGGTTTTCGTAAATCTGGTCAAAACCGATTCCGTTGTCACGGATATTTATCCTCCAGTAATACAGATTGCTGTCTCTTCCTTCAATGGGAACTTCAGTGCCTGCCAGTTTCGCCGTAGTAATATCGATTGCCGGGTTCGCCGAATCACGGGTATATTTGATGGCATTCCCGATGAGGTTGGTGAGCAGTTGGTTTATTTGAAAGGGTATGGCCATTAAAACCGGCAGATCCGTGCTGGACAGTCTGATTTTTTTTTGTTCAATCACTTCAGTGAATTCCGTTTTCACTTCCGATAATACCTGATTAAAATCGGTGGGTTCAAAATTTGTGTGGCTGTTGCTGGTTTGTGAATAGGAAAGAAAGGCGTCAATTAAATTTTGCATGCGGTATGCTGCCCTGATGATCCGGCTGAAATAATCTTTTGAAGCAGATGACAAAATTCCCTGATCCACTTCTTCAATACGTTTGGAAAACGCTATGATTTTCCGAAGGGGTTCCTGCAGGTCATGACTCGCGATATAATTGAAAGAAGCCAGTTCTGCATTGGTCTGTTCTAATTCAGTTACCGATTGTTTTAGGGCCAGATTCGCATAATTCAGGGACTGGGTTCTTTCAAATACTTTTTTTTCCAGCTCCTGCATGAAATGTTTTTGTTCCTGAATATTGGTGCTGGTGCCGATCCACATCTGAGTATTTCCCTGAATATCTTTTTGGGGAATTGCCCGGCTGAGTTGCCACTGATATTCTCCCTTATGATTCCGGAACCGGTGCTCAAATAGAAATTCATTTCCCGTTTCAACAGATTCAAACCACTTCCTGATAT
>JBGPBW010000023.1:0-31179 GCA_041481385.1 Puia sp. | reverse complement strand
TGAAAGACAGTGGGGCACGGTGCGGGAAGATTACAGCGAAAACGGTGATGCCTGGAATTTCTTCACACACGATCATGCCCGCTCGCGGGCATACCGCTGGGGTGAAGATGGCATTGCCGGCATTTCAGATGATAAACAACGTCTTTGCTTCTCACTTGCGCTGTGGAATGGGAAAGATCCGATTCTCAAGGAACGTTATTTCGGGTTGACCAATAGTGAAGGGAATCATGGCGAAGACGTGAAAGAATATTATTTCTACCTCGACTCCACACCGACACACTCCTATATGAAAACGCTGTACAAGTACCCGCAGGCGGCTTATCCATATAGCGATCTCCTTCAAACGAACAGTCGTCGTTCAAAGGATGAGATGGAATATGAACTATTGGATACCGGTGTATTTCATGAAGACCGGTATTTCGATGTGTTTGTTGAATATGCCAAAGGCGGCCCCGAAGACATACTGATAAAAATCACGGCCATAAACCGGGGTCCTGAGGCGCATGCCTTGCAACTTCTTCCTACACTCTGGTTCCGTAACGACTGGTCGAAGTGGATTTCTGAATCCAACCGGGCCCATGAGAAACCGGTTTTACAACAAATTAAAACCGGTCCGGGTCTTACGGCAGTTAAGGCCAGTCATGCGAAACTGGGCGAATTTCAATTTTCCTGTGAAGGTGATATGCCCATGCTGTTTACAGAAAATGAAACCAACCATGAAAAACTTTTCCCCGGATCAAAGAATGAAAGTCCACATGTGAAAGATGGCATTAATGACTATGTGGTGTATGGCCATATGCATACAGTGAATCCGGAAAAGCGGGGTACAAAAGCAGCAGCGCAGTATCTGCTGGAATTGGGCGCCGGTGAAACCCGGGTGATCCGGGTGAGGCTAACAAAAAAGGACTCAGAAGAAATCAAAGAACCATTCGGTAAATCATTTGATAAAATATTTACTGCCAGGGTCAGCGAAACTGAAGCATTTTACCAGTCCGTTACGCCTAAGGCAGTGAGCGCGGATCATGCACAGGTGATGCGTCAGGCCCTTGCCGGAATGCTCTGGAGCAAACAGTATTTCTTCTTCGACGGGGACAACTGGCTGGATGAACACAACTCCAATCCGCTTCATAGAGGATATAAAAATGCCAGAAACTCTGACTGGTATCATATGTTGAACGAAGACATCATTTCCATGCCCGACAAATGGGAATATCCCTGGTATGCAGCCTGGGACCTGGCCTTCCACACGCTTCCGCTTTCCATTGTCGATCCTGATTTCGCCAAAGAACAAATGCAACTGTTGTTACGTGGCGCCTACCTGCATCCAAATGGACAGCTGCCTGCCTATGAGTGGAACTTCAGCGATGTCAATCCGCCAGTTCATGCCTTTGCTACTTTATTTCTGCATCGCAAAGAGCAGGCCCTGACCAGTGAAACAGACATGGACTTTCTTAAGTCTGCCTTCAACAAACTACTGCTCAATTTCACCTGGTGGGTGAATCGTAAGGACAGGTTCGGTAAAAATGTTTTTGAAGGAGGTTTCCTCGGCCTGGATAATATTGGTGTTTTCGATCGCAGCGCCCCGCTGCCTACCGGAGGTCACCTGGAGCAGGCGGATGGAACGGCATGGATGTCGCTTTTCAGTCAGAATATGCTGGAAATGGCCATCGAACTTGCCACCTATGATTCCGGTTACCAGGACATGGTTTTTAAATTCGTTGAGCATTTTTATTTTATCGCAGCAGCCATGAACCGGTCCGGAGACGACGGCATGTGGGACGAAGAAGACGGATTCTACTATGATCTGCTCAGACTTCCCGATGGTAGTGGCCAGCGGCTCAAAGTGCGTTCGATGGTTGGTTTACTGCCATTATGTGCCACCACGGTTATCGAAAAATCACAGCGGGAATACATCCCCCAGGCTTTGGGTTTTGCAGCGGAACGTCTGCGCAGGATGCCGGAACTCATGCTGACGATCCATCCTACGGGAACAGGTAACCTGGGAATTGCCGAACGCGGCATCCTCGCCCTGGTGAATCCGGAAAGGCTGCGCCGCATTCTCACGAGGATGCTCGATGAACAAGAATTCCTGAGTAACTATGGCATCCGTTCCATCTCTAAATTTCATGAACAACATCCCTTTGTTTTCGATGTGGAGGGACATGAATTCAGGGTGGACTACCTGCCGGCTGAATCAAATTCCGGCATGTTTGGGGGTAACTCCAACTGGCGGGGACCGATTTGGATGCCGGTGAATGTGATGATCCTCCGCGCACTCCTGAATTTCTATTTATATTATGGCGACAATTTCAAAATTGAATGTCCCACCGGCTCGGGAAAGATGATGAACCTGTTCGAAGTGTCTAAAGAAATTTCTGACCGGCTTACGAGCATATTTACGCGAAATGAAAATGGCAAACGGCCGGTCTATGGTGGCATGGATACATTCCAAAACGATCCACACTGGCGGGATTTAATTTTGTTCCACGAATACTTTCATGGAGACAATGGTGCAGGACTTGGTGCCAGTCACCAGACCGGCTGGACAGGTGTTATTGCAAAAATCATTGAACTTTTTGGAATCATGGATTCAAAACAAATACTAGAAGGCGGAAAAGAATCTTTATTTATTCCTGGAACCGAAAAAACAAAAACAAAAAATGAAGAAGCCAAAATATCCATCGCTGTATCAAATTAATACGAGGGTCTGGTTAACTGAATTATCTGAACAGTTGGGAAGGCAGGCCACGCTGGATGATATTCCTGGCGCAGCATTGGATCAGCTCGCGGAAAAAGGATTTGACTGGATCTGGTTCCTGAGTGTATGGCGCACGGGCAAGGCGGCAGCAAAGATTTCCCGTGAAAACCCAGGCTGGCGACTTGAATTTGAAGAAACCCTTCCTGATCTGCAGGAAGAAGATATTGCGGGATCGGGATTTGCGATTACGGGTTATACCGTGCATCCGGATCTCGGCGGCGATGAAGCGCTGGGTCGTCTCCGTGAACGGCTTAGCACGCGGGGACTAAAACTCATGCTGGATTTTGTGCCGAATCATATGGCGCCAGACCATTCCTGGGTGGAAGAACATCCGGATTATTTTGTAGCTGGAAAACAAGAGGATCTCGACAGGGATCCGCGGAATTATACAAAAGTGAATCGACAGTCCGACGATTTGATTCTTGCCTATGGCCGGGATCCATATTTTGCCGGATGGCCCGATACCCTGCAACTGGATTATAGCAATCCGGCAACGCAGCAGGCCATGATCAATGAGTTGTTGCGCATTTCAAGTCAATGCGACGGTGTAAGATGTGATATGGCGATGCTGGTTTTGCCGGAAGTTTTTGAAAAAACCTGGGGCAGAACTCCCGAACCTTTCTGGCCTGTCGCCACAAAGGCTGTCCGTGAAAGATATCCAGAGTTTTTATTCATGGCCGAAGTGTATTGGAACCTGGAGTGGACGCTGCAGCAGCAGGGTTTTGATTATACATATGATAAATGCCTGTACGATCGCCTGCGTGAGGGTCATGTACAATCGATACGCGAACATTTTTATGCGGAACCCGATTACCAGGTTAAACTGGCCCGGTTCCTTGAAAACCACGATGAACCGCGTGCTGCAGCGACATTCGAATTGAGCAGGCATAAGGCGGCTGCCGTGATCAGCTTTCTCTGCCCCGGTTTACGATTTTTCCACCAGGGAGAATTTGAAGGAAGAAAAAAACACATTTCGCCGCATTTGAAACGTGCACCGCAGGAGCCCGTCGACGCTGACCTGCAAACTTTTTATTTTGATCTCCTCAGCGTGATCAGGAAACCCATATATCGCAATGGCGAGTGGCGTTTGCTGGAATGCATGACGGCATGGGACGGAAACGGAAGCTGCGGTTCATTTCTGGTATTTGGCTGGTCGGGAATGAATGGTGAACGCACACTGGTAACGGTGAACTATGCGCCTCATGCCAGTCAGGGTTATGTGTGCCTGCCCTTTCCTGAATTTGCAGAACAGCAGGTCAGGTTCAGTGATCTGATGAGTGCTGCCTCATACGACCGGGATGGTAACGAGGTTTTGTCGAAGGGTATTTATTTAGACCTGCCTGCCTGGGGTTATCATATTTTTGAAATGACGGTTCCGGCAAATAATGTAGCTGAAGAAAAAAGTATCGTAGTTGCCCCAAAACATGATATGATACCTGCCTGAGTTTGATTCATTGTTTAGTAAATAACCAGGTGTTGGTCAGCATCGGTGAAACGTCACCTGCTACTGAAATCGTCATGCTGTCATTACTCATGGAAAATCCGTACCGACCGAAATTTAAATAAATGGATTTGTTACCGAGATCGTAATACCAGGTTCCATTACCATGTAGTGTAGAATCCGGAGGCCCCGTAAATGCCGGACCGATATTTACCCCCTTGTATGTAAATGATTTTGCCACCGGATTTACATTGCCATTGGCAAGCAGGGTTCCGAAAACAATAGCCGGGCCGTACGTAAAATTTGAATAGGCAGTCGTTGATAAGATATTACCTGGCAAAACCACAGAGTCAATTTTACTGACCAGACTCCAGGTACCTGCAATTTGGGATTCAACTGAATTTAAATTACCGGCTGCATATGTATTGGAAGAGCCGCCCGACCTGGCACAGGCGAGCCATGACCACAGGATAAGTGCCAGGAAAATCCGCCAACAAGCCTTCCATTTATACATATATTTATTAAAATATTTGCCGTTGAAGTTAGCAACAAAAAATTACACACCCCGTGCCAGAGCCAGGATGGCCGGATTCTTTGAAGCGTTGGATGGCCTATATGGTACCGCCCCTTGCAACGATGATATTTCCGCTCATCGCTGTTGCGTCGGGCCTGGCAGAAATACCTTTACAGTTATGGCTGATCATCAAGGCTGTAAATTCCCAGCGATGGCTGGAACAGTCAGGAGCAGCTGAAAACCCTTAAACTTATGTGAAATGGAAATGTCCATGCATTAAAACCTTTTTCCTGATTGTCTTCTCTTCAAAACCAGCGAATATGTTTATGAAAAAAATCATACTGGTTTTCTCTATAATCTGCATCTCCTTTTTTGCTCCTGCACAGGTCCGGTTTGGTGTAAAAGCCGGGTACAATTTGTCGACCCTTACTTATTCAGGAACCATTATGCTGGAAGGGGAAAAATCAAAATCAGGATTTAACGCGGGTATCACTGCTTCCATTCCTTTTTCCAAGTCATTTTCACTGGTACCCGAACTCATCTATTCATCGCAGGGAGCCAGCTTCCAAAATGTATATGCAACTGGAAATTTGACTTATGATTATATCAATATACCTGTTCTGCTCAGATATAAACTGGCTATAGGCTTATTTTTTGAAACCGGCCTCCAGGTGGGTATTTTACTGCGTGCAAATGAAAAGAGCAATGGAAATACCACGGACATCATGTATAAAACCTATTCCCCGGACTACGCCTGGCCCATGGGCCTGGGATATGAAATGCCCAATAAACATTTTGGAATCGACCTGAGGTATAACCTGGGACTTATCAATATTTTAAGATCCACTTCTGATGTGAATGTGAAAAATTCTGTTTTCCAGTTTGGGGTGTTTTATATGTTTTAATTAATCCAGAAGTTAATTTTGAAGACCAGGCTTCTGCCTGTAGGTGTAAAACCATCAGTGAGGTAGTTATCCGTGTACACCAAAAAAATATCTGACAATGGCCTGAAACGCCACTGGAACCTGCTGTTCACATTGAAGTTTTTGAGCTGTGTATTGTATTGTAAAAATGTTGTCCAAAATATCGCATTGGAAAATGCAATTTCCAGGGTCGGTCCTAATAAAAAAGGGCGGATATTGATATTATTGAGCGTAATGTTGTTATAAGTAAAATCAACACCAAAATTTCCCCAAGGCTGACTGCGGTACTTCAAGCTGCCGATCCATGTTGTTCTTGTACCATTGTAATAACCTCCATGTTCAATGGTAATACCCCAGGATAACGGCCGCAGGAAATTGGACAGGTATTTTAGCTGCAGGTACCCGAACGTATATCTTCCTTTCTGCAGGATGCCGGTTTCATTAAATATTATTGTCGGAAACTGAAGGTTTACCGCATTCTGCGTCCAGGAAACAGAAGCCTCCCGGCGATTAGCAAATAAAAAATCCAAACCGGCTGCCCCATTGAATTCAATAAACCTGTTGGTTGAGGAATAATACTGATTTGTCCTGATGCTGAAATCGATTGAATTCATTGTTTTCTTTACCCTGGGGTACAAAGCATAATCAAATGATGCATTATAGGCGTTATATCCTATGCGCACCGTGGTATCATGCTCCGCATCATAATTGTAGAGGCGTGGTGTGAATCCCAGATCGGCGATAAAATTTGTATTGATTTGCGACCAGCCTGCAGATATATTCACACGCTTATCCGTATATCCGATATCGGCGAGTCCAAAACCTGAAGATCCGGTAAGACCTTGATTAAAGGATTGATAATACCCCGCCCTGCCATTGAATCTTGAATTGCCTGATAAAAAATTAAATTCGGTGCCTGCAACCCGGTTATAATTTCCATTGCTATTTTTTTGTTCCGATGCCGATGACTGACGATTGGTTATGATTCCCCTGATGTTGGAATATTTAAGGACCTTCTGATCAAAAGCCGCAACAGTATAATTCTCCGAGGGAAGGCCATATTTCTCTGCCGTCTGAATATTCATCAATCCGATTCGCAAAGACGGATTCAAATTGCCTGTAAGGCGCACACCTGCAATAATCGGTATGATTCTTCCATCATCGGTTAGCCCGATTCGTCTCGACACAAAGGGACTGGCAATATTTTCCAAGCCGATATTTGAAAAAAGATCACTGTTTTCCAGAAAAAAAGTTCTGCGCTCAGGCAGTAATATATCAAACCTGTCCAGGTTAATCAGTTGCTTATCCACATCCACCTGCGAAAAATCGGGATTAATCGTAAGGTCCAGGTTTAAAGATGAATTGACGGCAATTTTGGCATCAAGCCCTGCATTCAGCGTGGAAGAATATTCTTTCCCGTGCTCACCGGTATTGGCGGAGATGTACGGGATAAATGCAAAATTTCTCTTTAACCGGGGTAAATCACCGGCAAAAACCATCTTTCCCAGGCAGTTGAGATTCGCTCCAAAAAACTGGATCGGTACCTGGTTCCAGGTTGAAAAGCAGTTGTTCGTCATGTCGTTCCTGATAAAATTTAATCCCCACCAGCTTTGATCCCTGGGAAAGAGAAACGACTTAAATGGAATGGCCAGTTCAGCAGTCCAGTATCCTTTGAACATTTTAGTTGCCGAATACCATTTTGTATCCCAGTCGAACGTCGCGTTGTTCACCTGCACAATGCCATCCATCTGGGCGCCCTCTGCATTAACACCAAACGTGTATCCGGAAGTGTTTTTACCGGAAGGATCCAGTACTACAGATACACCGTCGCTGTAATAGGGATTGACGTCCCTCTTTAAAGATTGTATTACGGGCATTTTATCACCCAGAAAGGCTTTGATTCCAAAATAGATGTATTGGTCATCATATATTATGTGTACCTCCGTCTGTAACTTTGCCCTTCCGGAATCGGTGGGCCATTTATTTATAAAACTATCCGCAACAACGGCAAACTTCCAGGTTTCCTCGTTTAAAATTCCATCCACAACAATTTTAGCATTGGTTTTGTTTATAGCAATCGCCCGGTTGGTTTGAGACGGCTGTCCGCTGGCTTTTCCAAATAATAGTATAAGACCTATTACCGGGATTAACTCACATATCTTAACATTCATTTTTTTGAGAATTGGTTTGACCGAATGAACAGCGTGCAAAGGGCACCTGTTGTAAAGGCCAAAAGAAAGAATAAAAGAAAAACGCCTTTTTAAAATATGACGGGGGATGATGGTCCAGGGATATAAAACAATTCAATACCGACAAATGCCATTCGTCGGTAAAACCGTGATTTCTGCAGGACGTTTATTGGTGTCCGGCATTGACTGACGCCAGAATTCCAATTCTTATGTAATTTTCAGTATGTATCTGAACAGGGGCAGTTCCAGAACTATTTTTTTTCATCTACTATTTTGGATTGTGTACAGCATATCCAATGCTTATTTGTGGTCTACATTCGACAGAACTTACAATGCAACGACCTTTTATGGCCTGACCCGTTTGCCTGTAAAAATAATTGCTGTTTACATCAACCAATTCCTGTTGATGCAATTGTTCTTCAAAAAGAAATACGGTGTTTTTATAATTTTCTTCTTATTGAACTTAATCGCAACAGGATTCATACAAACTTATATTTCGTCAAGCGGTCCGTTCAACTTTCAAAGTTTCACACAATATTGTCTGCCGGTTTGTTCAGTAGTCATTGTGAGCAGTGTACTGATTATCATTCATCAATTTTTCATCAAAACGAGGGAATCCAAACAGCTGGAAATTGAAAAAATGAAAACCGAGTTAAGTTTTTTAAAAGCCCAGCTGCAACCTCATTTTTTGTTTAATACGCTTAATAATATTTATTCCCTGACATTAGATAATAGTCAGCTGGCGGGGAAATCAATCTTGCAACTGTCGGGATTATTGAGGTATATGATTTACGAGTCGGAAACGGATATGGTAGACTTACAAAAAGAAATCCGGCATATGCAGGATTATATTGAATTGGAAAAAATGCGATTTGCATCCAGGATGGAGCTTTCCCTGAATATCTCCGGGAATATCTATGGCAGGAAAATAATTCCTATGCTGCTGATTCCATTCCTTGAAAATGCATTCAAACATGCATCTAACAAAATGGGTGAAAAAATCTGGGTCACCATAGATTTGATTATCCGGGATGATAAACTCAATTTTACAGTGGAAAACAGCGTTTTTCCGGAAGGAAAAACACAAACGCACAATGCTCATTCCGGTATTGGCCTGGGAAACGTAAAGAGGAGGTTGTCCCTATTGTATGCGGATTATACTTTGTCTCAAGAGTTAAAGGATAGTTACTATCATAGTTTTTTACAGATCCCGCTCCATTAAATGTAACATCATGCAGCCTATTAAATGTTTGATTATAGATGATGAGCCATTGGCACAAAACGTCATAGAGAATTATCTTAAAAATTTTACATTCATTGAATTGATTGCCAAATGTGATCACGCGATTATTGCACTGGAATGGATTAAAAAACAGAAAATTGATTTGATTTTCCTGGATATTTCAATGCCTTTTATATCCGGAATTGACTTCATCAAGACCATGCAAAATGCCCCAAAAATCATTATTACGACAGCTCACAAGGATTTTGCCATTGAAAGTTATGAACTCAATGTGCTGGATTATTTATTAAAACCCATTTCCTTTGAACGGTTTTTAAAAGCCATAGATAAATTAGAAGACCCAATTACTAAAGAGATAAAACCTTTAATTCAGGACTCCCAACCTGATTCATTTATATACGTAAAGAGCGAAAAGAAAAATCTCAAAATATTACTAAACGAAATTTTGTTCATCGAAAGCCTGAAGGACTACATTAAAATTCACACGGGGAATAAAGTCATTATCACCCAGGTCCCCATATCTGAAATAGAACAGCGGTTGCCTGAATCTTTTTTACGGATTCACCGGTCATTTATTATATCCAAAGACAAAATAACCGCTTATACCCAACATGATTTTGAAATCGGAAAACACCAAATACCCATTGGCCGGAGCTATAAATCGATTGTCTCCAAAAACTTTAATCTACCGCACTAGTTCCTATTAATAATTTGTTTATTTTATGAATTAAGAGAAAACTTTACCCGGTTCTTAATCAGCCTTACTCATATATTGGGCAGAAATTGGGTATTTTGTTTCCACCATAGCAGTTTCAGTTAATTATGCCCATGATAATCCACCCGGAAGCCGCGTGACCTACTCTATTTTATGAACAGTCACTGTATCAATTCCGCACATTCCCAATTTTTATCAATTTACAATAAATTGACTGACAGTCGCGTAACGATCTGGCACTTGTTTAGCTCCCTTAAGCCACATACTCCAATTACCATTCAATTCTACTCCATGTTCAGAAACTATCTCAAAACTGCTTTCCGGAATTTAGCAAAAAGCAAATTTTATACGTCGATCAATATTATCGGGCTGGCAGTTGGTCTTGCTACCTGCCTGCTGATCCTATTGTATGTGAAGGACGAACTAAGTTTCGATAGATACAATACCCAGGCAGACCGGATTTATCGCGTCAATAGCGAGATCAAATTTGGTAACAATTATTTTGATCTTGCTGTATGTGCCTCTTTGCAGGGCTCAACCATGGTTCGCGAGATCCCACAGATTGAACAATACACACGCATTCGATGGTATGGAGGTTTTCTGGTGAAAAAAGGAAGTGAAAATGTAAAGGAAGGCCGGGTGGGCTATGCAGACTCCACTTTATTTGATGTATTTACCCTACCCGTGTTAGCAGGTAATCCAAAAACAGCATTAAAAGAATATCACTCACTGGTGATTACGGAAAGCATTGCAAAAAAATATTTCAATAATACTGACGTGGTGGGCAAAACCATGCTCATTAATGATACAGGCAATTATAAAATTACGGCCGTCATCAAAGACATTCCCAAACAGTCCCATTTTAATTTTGATTTTTTTGTGCCCATGATGGAAAATTCAGAGAGTAATGACGACAACTGGCTTAGTGAAAACTGGAATACGTATATTCTTCTGAAACCCAATGCAGATGTAAAACGAGTGGAAGCAGCGTTGAATCCATTTATGGACAGGCATGTCGGACCGCAACTCAACAGCGTCATCCATCAAACCCTTGATGACTTTAAAAAGGGCGGAGGGTTCATCCGTGCAAGCCTGACGCCGTTGACTGCCATTCACCTGCACTCCAATAAAACCGCAGAACTGGATGGCAATGGAGATTCCCAGCGCGTATATATATTTTCAGGCATTGCATTCCTGATTTTATTGATTGCCTGTGTCAACTTCATGAACTTATCTACTGCCCGTTCATCCAACCGGGCCAAGGAAGTGGGTGTTAGGAAAGTGCTGGGTTCACTCAGGATCAGTCTCGTACAACAGTTTTTGACCGAATCCCTGGTGATCAGTTTTATTGCATTGGGTATTTCATTAACCATCGCATGGTTATTGCTTCCTTATTTTAACCAGCTTGCGGGAAAAGATATTCATAACGCTGTTTTATTTCAACCAGCCATGTTGTTTTGGCTGGTTGTCCTGGTGCTGGTCGTTGGCCTGCTTGCTGGAAGTTATCCCGCGTTTTTTCTGTCTTCATTCCAGCCCATTGATGTGCTGAAGGGCAAACTGGCCGGTGGTTTCAAAAGATCCTGGCTGCGCAGCTCACTGGTGATTTTCCAGTTTTTTATTTCCATCGCGCTTATTTTCGGAACCGTGGTGATCTATGGTCAGCTCAATTATATTCACAACAAGGATATCGGGTTTAACCGAAATCAGGTCATAACGATTAACAATACCAATGCTTTGGGCGATCAGGCTTCGACTTTCAGAAGTGAACTGCTGCAAATCAGCGGTGTTCAAAACGCTACGATGAGCGGTTTTCTGCCTGTAAACTATAACCGTAATAACAATTCCTATTTTACTTCGCAGTCTCTCGACCCGACCACGGGTATGTCTATGCAAAGCTGGGCGGTAGATGAAAATTATCTGCCCACGCTGGACATCAAATTATTGCAGGGAAGAAATTTTTCTCCTTCATTCCCCACCGATTCAACCGCCATCATCGTCAATGAAGCGGCAGCCAATTTCCTTGGGGGAAAAAATCTGCTCAACAAAAAACTATACAGCATCAATGATATAAAAACCAAGAAACTGAATGAAAATCATATTGTCGGCGTCTTCCGGAATTTCAATTTCAGTTCCCTGCGAGATGTGGTCACCCCCCTGGCCCTATTTCTACATAAGGACAATGGAAATGTTTCCGTACGTATCCATTCAACAGATTTACCTGCTGTAATTGCACAAATAAAAAACAAGTGGAAGGCCATCTCCCCTTCCCAGCCCTTTGATTATTCATTTATGGATGAGGATTTCAATAAGCTATATACTACCGAACAGAGAACCGGGCAGATATGCATCACGTTCGCCATACTGGCCATAATGATTGCCTGTCTCGGCTTGTTCGGGCTGGTTACTTATGCTGCAGAACAGCGCCTGAAAGAAATCGGGATCCGGAAAGTATTGGGGGCAAACGTGTCGAATATTGTGTCCATGATTTCAAAAGACTTTATGAAACTCATCGGCATCGCTTCATTGATTGCATTTCCGCTGGCCTGGTGGGCTATGAGTAAGTGGCTGCAGGACTTTGCCTATCGCATCGGTATCAGCTGGTGGGCCTTCGTACTCGCCGGCGTCATTACTTTACTGATTGCGCTGCTAACCATTTGCTTCCAGGCGATAAAGGCAGCTGTGGCCAACCCGGTCAATAGCCTTCGTTCAGAGTAAACTCCGGCTGGCGAAGACAGCCTGCGCAACGAGAGATTCGCCAATCAATGCCGGACTGCGCACTGAATAAATTACATCATTATGATGTAAAAATAATTACTAATTATTTTAGCATTTTAATTCGGTTTTATATATCTTTACGAATTAAACCTAAAATGTTAATATTATGAACCGCGTCGTCCATTTCGAAATCCATGCGATCAACCTCGACCGCATGCAAGCCTTTTACCAGTCCGTTTTTGGCTGGGATATCAAAGATCTTGGCCCCGTCATGGGAAATTACAGGACCGTTGACACCGGTCAGGATGTATCTGGTACCCGATGGACCGGCATCAATGGCGGTATCACCCCACGTCGAGGTGATGGTCCGAAAGGCGGAGAACCAGTCAATGCCTATGTCTGCACTATTTCGGTTGACAAGATAGATGAAACGCTAAAGAAAATAGAAACTGCGGGCGGTACGGTTGCGACAGACAAAATGGAGGTTCCGGGTGTCGGTACACTGGCCTATCGCAAAGATCCGGAAGGAAATATTTTCGGGGTATTGCAACCCGTCGGGAATTAGGTGCTCTGGCCAACGGTTGATCTAATGGCATCCGTTTTGTTACCATGTGAATGTTCATCTCAATCACTTAACTAAAAAACATTTTATGATACTCGTACACGAGACCTTCGTCGCCAAACCCGGCAATGCATCCAAGCTAGCAAAAATGTTTAAGGAAGCTACCAAAGAAAGTCCGGATGTTAAAAATATTCTGACGGATATGACCGGCGCTTACAACCGGGTGATCATGGTCAGTCAGTATGAAAATCTGAATGCTTATGAAAAGAGCTGGGAAAAGATGAAGGCGAATCCGGAGGCCATGAAGAAAATGGAAGATGCAATGAAAGGTTATCAGGATATGTACCTGACGGGATCGCGGGAGATATTTCAGATCTGGTGAGAGCGTGCTTTTCATCCATGACATGGAGTTATCGGGTTTCGTACAGCGTGCGGTTTAGCCTATCTTAGTGGGTCAAATCCCCGCCATGTCCATCCGTATTTTTGTAACCGGTGGCACTTTCGATAAAGAATATAATGAAATTACCGGTCAGTTGTATTTCAAAGAGACCCATCTGCCCGAGATGATTGCCAGGAGCCGGGTGAGTCCCCAGGTTATCGTAACCACCCTTATGATGATCGACAGCCTGGACATGAAACCCATCGACCGTGAATTGATCGCCAACCAATGTTCCAATACACCCGAAGACAAGATCATCATTACACATGGTACAGATACTATGGCCGTAACTGCCGCTACACTTGCCGGCAAGGTTACTGAAAAAACAATTGTGCTTACGGGTGCTATGATTCCCTATAAATTCGGCAGCTCGGACGGATTTTTCAACCTGGGTTGTGCACTTGCTTTCGTACAAAGTTTACCTAAGGGCGTGTATGTTGTCATGAACGGCCGTTGTTTCAATTGGGATAATGTGCGCAAGAACAGGCAAACGGGACAGTTTGAGGAAGTGAATGCCTAGTTTTTTTCATGACTCTTTAATCGTTTAATACTTTCTGCAATATGAAAAAGCCAATAAAGCTGATCATGTTATTCATTATCTCCATGGTCCTGTTTGGATTTATGAAAATCCATTGGGATCAACGGAAAGTCATGAATAAGATCCGTCTACAGGAAAAAAATATTTATCGCTGCAGCCCGGAATTCATTGTGAGCGGTGAAGCAGGAGCAGATGGCAAGTTTATCACAGTTTTACCGGGATGGGGGAATTACGCTTATCCCGTGAGTACAAAAAATGACAGCGCCCAGTTTTATTTCAACCAGGGATTAAATATGTACTACAGTTATCACTGGCAGGAAGCGAATAGTTCTTTTAAAGAAGCGGCCCGGTTTGACCCCGAATTGGCTATTGCATACTGGGGACAGGCGCTGGCCATGGGCCCGGGTTATAATTTTTCCCTGCACTATAAAATGAGAAAGGAAGTACCTACAGTTGTGCAGTTAATGAATCAATATGCCAATCATGCTTCACCCAAAGAAAAAAAACTCATTGAGGTCATGAATCTGCGGTATACTACAGATTCACTTGACAAAGAAAGAAAATCATTGAATATCGCATATGCCCGGGGTATGCACGAATTGCTGACCACATTTCCAGATGACCCCGATATTAAAATTTTATATGTAGACGCTATGATGCTGATCCATGCATGGGATATGTGGAACAATGATGGAACCCCAAAAATGTGGACGCCGGAAATGATTCGTCTTTGTGAAGAAGTATTAAAGGAAAATCCGAAGCACCCGGCTGGCCTGCATTATTATATACACCTGACGGAAGCATCCCGCCATCCCGAGATGGCGCTGGAAAGTGCGAATACGCTGAAAGAGACCATGCCCGGCGTGGCCCATATGATCCATATGTCCAGTCACGAGTACGAACGAAATGGCTACTTTGCTCTCGGCGTGGAAGTGAATGACCGGGCGGATGAGGATTTGGTTAACTATAAATCGCTGGCTAAAAATCTCACACTCGGTGCCCATTTTTCCCATTATTTCGCTGTTCAGGCTTATTGCGGATTGAGTGGCGGTATGTATCATAAAGGGTTATCTGACGCAATCCGTTGCAGGAACAGCGTTTCGCCTGTTCATGATAATAACTATGCACAATTTCTGTATATGATGCCGGCTTTTACGCGGGTCAGGATGGGCAGATGGAATGAAATACTAAAAGATGATTCCATACCTGATGCCAGCCTGAGTTATGCCGGAATCATTTATGATTTTGCAAGAGGAATGGCATTTATAAATACCGGGCATACGGATTCTGCCCGTCGCTATCTTTTGTTATTGCAAAAAAAATCAACGGACACCATACTGACTGTTGCTGATACACTGAACAATACGGCTTTACAGGGTGCAGAAGAAGCAGGAGAAATTTTAAACGCATCCATCTTTTTCTCAGAAAATAAATATGATTCTGCCGTAGTGCATATCCGTCGGGCCATCCGGATAGAAGAAGGTTTGTTTTACTATGAACCGAAGGACTGGCCTATTCCTGCCAGACAATTTTTAGGCGCTTTTTATCTGAAAATGGGCAACCCCGGGATGGCAGAAAAAATATATCGCGAAGACCTTGTCTGGAATCCCGGTAATGGCTGGTCCCTACTTGGTCTTTATCAGAGCCTCAGGGCTGAAAATAAAAACGAACAGGCGGAACTGTATAAGAAGAAGTATATACAGTCTTTCTCAAAAGCAGAACAGATTCCACCCGGTTCTGTATATATGAATTGAACGGGCAAATTAATGCAAATGTTCAGCTAACCGAACAGTCCGGATCAGTGAACTATGCGTTCTGCTTTGCTGTTTTTGAATGCATAACAGCCTGCAGTAAACCCGATGATTTTCCGATCCATACAGTCAGGGAAACGATCCAGACTATACAAAGTATTGCGGAAATATTATAATTCTCATTGAGGTAGAGCACAGCGCTGGTTGCGCAGGTAGTCAGAATCGTTAACAGGGAAACAAATGTAGAAACTGCTTTCATAATGGTACAATTTGGGTATGTAGGGGTATAAATTACGTGTTGATCGGGGTTGATCAGGAGTTTGGAAGATTACGTAATTCAGAGGATGGATAAGAGAAAACAGGTATTGGAGAGCGGAACATTCGGGGGTCAGCCGTTGATATTAATCTCACTGACAGAACAAATATCTAAACCAGGATTTAAAGATGCAAGTATATTGAACAATTTTTTTTCACTTAACGAAGAAATACGCCCAAAAATCGAAGGGAAACATATATTCATCGAAAAAATTTGCTTTTTACCTTTTTATTTACCTTACTCCTTTTATCAGGCAGAAATACTCATATCTTCTAAAAATTATTACCGGTCCCTGGTACTGAACGTTAAACTTATTTCTATATTAGCCCATTCTCTGATTACCTGGCTTTAAAACTTTTTTATCAAAAATCTATACCTACTGCTGGTCTTCCTGCCGGCTGGTTTCATCCCGGAACATTCCAGAGCGCAAATCATCCCTTTTGTCGTAAACCCGATAAAGAAAGCCGATTTTTCTCCCAGTTCACCAATAATCACTCCGGGTACCGGTGCCTTAATCTTAGAGGAATACGGTGAAACCATTTTGGATGCTACCCCACAGACCGGTTATTTCACCAAATTTCACTATTTCAGCAGGCTGCTGATTTTAAACAAAAACGGACTTGACCAGGCTAAGGATTCCTTCTATTATAATTCTGAAAATGACGGGAAAAAATTAAAAACGGTACACATAGCCACCTATAATCTGGAAAACGGAGAAATTGTAAAAACAGCACTGGATGAAAAAGATTTATTTATCGAAGACCCTAAAAAGGAAGTGCGTAAGGTAAAATATGCTTTTCCGAATGCAAAAGCCGGATCGATTCTGGAAATTGAATATACATTCAGTAGCGGGGCTACTGAACTGAACAATTGGTTTTTTCAAAAGGACAACCCGGTTCTTCATAGTTCCTATTCGGTGAGAATCCCCAACAACTGGAATTTCGTCATTACACTTCAAAATAAAAGTTACCTGACTGCTGTAAAAAAAGATTCACTGGTCAAAAACATCTATTCCTGGCAATTTGAATATGAGAATATCACAGTACATACGGTTAACTGGACATTCGATAATATTCCTGCCATGAAAGTAGAACCGTACACTTCTACGATCGATAATTATATCGGTTGCATCAAATTTCAATTAGCCATACGACCCCTCCAGCCAGGGCATTCAGAGCGTCTGATCAACGATTGGCAATGGGTAAGCAACCGGCTCTTGCAGGGCTATGATTTTGGATTGCCGATTGAAGACCCAAACCCCTGGATATTCAAATTGGCGAAAACAATCGTCAGGCCGGAGGATAACGATCTGGAAAAAGCCCATAAGATATTTGCTTATGTCAGGGACCATTTTACATCCGTTTCCAGAGGCTGGCGCATTGACTACAACAATTCATTGGAAGATTTGAACAAATCGGGTAAGGGAAGCGTTGCAGAAATTAACCTGCTGCTGACCGCCTTACTGAAAACCCAGAAGTTGAACGCAGAAGGAGTCATTCTCGCCACCCGGGATAACGGCCTCACGAATGTCAGTTATCCGGTGATGGAAAATTTCAATTATGCGATTTGCAGACTGGAGACTGGAGGCAAAGTGTATTTCCTGGATGCTTCGGATCCGACACTGGGATTTGGCAAACTGCCGGCAGCCTGTTATAACGGACAGGCCAGGGTGATCGATAAGAACCCTTCTGCAGTATATTTCAGCCCGGATTCTATTCGCGAATCTTCCAATATTTTCGTAGATATTGAAAATGATAAGTCAGGCCAAACCATGATGGTGGACTGGACAGAACATCCGGGATACTATGGGTCTTCCGGGATAAGACAGAATATCATGGACAATAATAACAGCCAGGAAAACTATTACAAATCCTATATTAAAGAGAAATCATTTCAGGAACCCATCGACAGTTTCATGATAACAGATATTAAGAACCTGGAGGGTCAGGTCACATTAAATTTTAAAACACATATTAAGCCATCCGGTGAAGATCATTTTTATTTCAACCCCATGTTGAAAGCCGGATTGGTTACTAATCCATTCAGCAGCGCAGAAAGAAATTATCCTGTGGAACTTCCCTGGGTCTTCGATGAAAGTTATATCCTGAATATGGAAATCCCGAACGGTTACGCAGTGGAAGAATTACCGAAGTCTGTTCGTGTTAAACTCGGTGAAAACGATGGGATTTTTGAATACCTGATACAGAAAAATGAACAGTCCATTCAGCTTAAATATATATTGAATATTAAGAAGGCAACATTTGATCCGGCCGATTATAATGACCTCAGGGATTTTTACGCTTATATCATAAAAAAACAGGCGGAAACCATTGTTTTCAAAAAAATCAAAGGCTAAGTAATGGTGGGACAGCCGTTTTACCGCTCATATATTGAACATTTCCCGACAAGATGCTAAAACTGTATCTTGGCAAGACGGTACGATTGTCAACCCAAACAATTACCCTTGGTACGTTATCTTAATATCATCATTACGAGCCTGAAAATGGCTTTACAGGAATTCCGGTCTAATAAACTCCGCACTTTTTTGTCCCTGCTGGGTATTACGTTCGGTATATTCTGTATCATCAGTGTACTGGCAGTGATCAGCAGCATGAAAACAGCTATTCAGGATGATATCAATGCACTCGGATCCAATTCAATTTTTGTCGACAAATGGCAATACGTGAATGATGGTGAATATCCCTGGTGGCGTTATTATAAAAGACCAACACCGAAATATCATGAACTGAAAGATTTGAAAGACCGGGTGCCCCTCATTCAGCATGCTTTTTTTATGACGGAGATAGACGGGACTTTTTTTGAATATGAAAGTGATGTGCTGAATGGCATTAACTACTATGGCGTTACTGAAGACTTTACCAAAATAGAACATGTAAACGTCGGCCTGGGGCGTTACCTGGAACAATCAGAATTTGATTTTGGCGTCAATTCCATTGTAATCGGATACAACGTGGCAGAGAAAATATTTTCAAATCCCGAAAAAGCACTTGGCAAAACGATCCGCATGCAGGGTGGAAAACCAGCCGTCGTGATCGGGGTTCTGGAAAAACAGGGTCAGAGCATAATAAGTGTGTGGCAGTATGATGATTGTGTGATCATGCCTTATAAATTTATGAAACAGATTGTCCGGGACGATGATGCCCAGCCAAAAATTATTGTTGAAGCGAATCATACTGTGAGCATACCGGCATTAAAAGATGAACTGACGGGTGCGATGCGCTCCATCCACAGACTGTCGCCTGGCCAGGACGATGATTATTCCCTGAACGATATTGCGTCCCTCACGAAGTCAACCGATTCTTTTTTCGGAAGTCTTAATGTTGGCGGCTGGGCCATTGCTTCCCTGTCCCTGATCGTCGGTATGTTTGGCGTTGCCAATATCATGTTTGTTACGGTGCGGGAACGCACTTCCCAGATCGGACTGAAAAAAGCCCTTGGTGCCAAGAAAAGCACAATCGTTTCGGAATTCCTGCTGGAATCTTCATTTCTATCTGTATTCGGTGGAATAATTGGTCTCAGTGCGGTTTTTTTACTCGCCGGCATATTTTCAACCATTTTCCATTTCCAGGTCGTTATCCCGATTGATATCCTCGTTATGGCCGTGGGCATTTGCCTGACGGTTGGCATTTTAGCGGGGATCATACCTGCCGTTATTGCTTCGCGGCTGGATCCGGTGGTTGCCATGAGATCGACGAATTGATTGCTCATTCACTCCGAAGATTTTTTAACCTGATAGAAAGACTCAATTTGTGAACCGGATATACTCCATTATTTTATCGTCAGTCATTTGTTCCGGGGTATCTTTTGCACAAAGCAGCGATGCAGTGATCATTAAACAGCTCAACCAGAAATGGTTGAATGCACTCGTACAGAAAGACTCCGCTGCACTCGCCAATATTTTAGCTAATGATTTTATCCTGATCAATCCGGGCGGTAACCGGCGAACGAAAGCAGACAATCTTTCAAACCTGAATGTAACCGGTCAGCAGATCACCGACATAACCATCGACAGTGAGGATGTGCGTATGTTATCAGATAATTTGGGTACCATCACGGTATGGACGACCAATCACATTACGTCCGGCACCGAAAAAATCATTTTTAAGATCTGTTATATGGACATCTATCAAAAGAGAAATAATCAATGGAAAGCAATCGCGGCACATGTGTCGCTGTTGAAATGAAATTAGATATGGTCCTAGGGGTTTTTCTCAATTTTTATCAGACTGTAGTATTTTTTTTATCAGAACGATCTGCCCCAGATGATAATGAACATGTTCAGTAACACCTTGAATATTTCTGTAATAGTTGCCGTATTTTCCATCCGCAAAATTTTCCCAGAGTTTTTGCTCCGGCAACTGTTCCACCTGACGGGCAAAATTTTCAGCATCGGTCCAGATGGTATCGAGCAATTTTTCCCAATCTTCCTTCGACAATATAGGCGGATGGTCAAAACTGTATTTATCACTCGCATCGAGCGGTCCTCCGGATAAAACTTTCAGCACTTGCCTCACATAATAATTCATATGATAGAGCAGAGAAGCGATGGTATTAAAGGAATATAATTTGGTGGTAGCCTGTTGCCAGTTCAGGTCAGTCATATTTTCCTTCAGGCTTACCGCCGTCCAGTTTCCACCAAAATAAACCTCCCTGAATTGTTTTGCTATTTGTTCTGTCAGGCGCATTGGCTCAAATTTTGGATGATCTCCAATTTATTTCGAATTCGGGATATAGCAATTTTTAAGACAGGCAATATTCCGGAAGACTGATCGTTGATCGTAGGGATCGATTTATACAGAAATCCGAAAATTCGCTCCCTACATATTTATCGGATCAGCGCCACTCACCACTCATTCACCACCACTCATTCACCACCACTCATTCACCACTCATTCACCACTCATTGCTTTGATATATAACTAAGATAAAGCGTAGTTTTGGTGCTTGTGCCTTCGCACGCGCATTAGGTCTTGAACCTTAAACCTACTGCCTAACCCGGGATTAGCTTTTCCAATAACTAGTTTACTTTCCCCGATCCGGAACAGGTTTTGTTTATTATCATGCGTATTTAATTGTAATACAGTCACTTACAAACCGGCACCCGGATTGGATTATAGGGGTATGCGAAACTTCCTCAAATATGTTTTTATTATCTGTGCATTGGTTCTCATGGTAATACCGGCAGTAGATGCAGGGACTAATGGAACTGAAGATAAAGCACCACTGAACAAACATGTCAAACAGTTTGTGAAAGCGTATATCCGTGAAAACAAAAAAAATCTCACGAGCATAAAACAGAGAAGTCATTCTCCGTTTACCATTATAGATTCTGTGTTCAATCATTATGGACTGCCTGTTCAATTAAAATACCTCGCCGTTGTTGAATCCGAATTAAAAACAAAAGCTGTTTCCAGAGTTGGTGCCGCAGGCCCCTGGCAATTAATGCCCACAACTGCCCGCATCCTGGGACTGAAAGTGAATGCCCGTCACGATGAACGAAAAGATTATTATAAAAGCACCCGGGCAGCAGCGAGATATTTGAATGATATGCATGAAGAATTTGGAGACTGGCTGCTGGTGTTCGCCGCTTACAACAGTGGCGAGAATGCGGTTTATTCTGCCATGCACCAGTCCGGCTCCACAAATTACTGGAGACTGCAAAGCTATCTCCCTAAAGAAACCCGGGATTATGTAAACAAATTTATTGCTACCTGCTACTATTTTGAAGGTCCGGGCAGTTTGTCCATGTTATCGAGATCAGCGCTTGCCCGCAAGGCACAGGTTTCAAATGCTGTTGTGAATCAATAATCTTATGGTTATCCTGGATCCGGAATATAACGGATGCGTATGAAGTGCCCGGTATGGTGATCGATTTTCATTAAGAACGTATAATAGTTTGTAGTGGACAGTAGCGCACCCATCAAGCCAAATAATGCACCGGCCATGGGATCCGCATCCGCCCTAACCTTACCCGTGAAGAAAAAATCATCATGTTCTTTTGACAATTTGTAAAAATCGTAGGAAGTTGCTGCATAAGGCTGACCCTTATATACGATCGCGTAAGTTTCCCTGGATTTTATTTTTATCGTCTTCCCTGTGCTGTCGGTAACCTTTACATTCTTGATTTTATTGGCTTTTTCTTCCACTACGATGGATTTATCGGGTATTTGTGCGGAGAAAGAATTATAAGAGAGGTAAAGTCCGTCGGTATATTGTGTCGTTGTATACAATAAGATCCTGGTTTTCTCTACACTGTCCGGATTTTCGAGTTCGGCGATCGAATAAGATTCGGGCGCCTTTCCCGGGTTCCGGAGGTTTTGTTGAATAAAATCAACGATCTCTGTGCCGGCATGTTGTAAAAGCGATTTGGTCACATCAGCAGCTTTGACCAATAAGATAGTATCGGCTTCACTAATTTTAATAAACCGGTCGTTGCGTTTGCGATACAATGCGGCTCGAAACCGGAATGTGCCGGATTCCGATAAGGATTTGGTTTGCTCGGCAATGAAGAATTTACGAAGCTGAAAATATATCGTCTCATCATGCGCCGTTGAGTCGCATAGTCCCTGCATCAGTGAAGACAGTTGCTCTGGAAATCGTCTTTTAAAAATGATGTCAGCCTTTGTGTTAAAAAAACCCAGCTGAACAAAACCCATGTTTAGGGTGTCGGCACGCGCCTCGATAAAACTGATTTTATTGTACAGGCTGGCGGAAATTCTCTGATCTGGCGCTGGAATATTAAAGGGCTCCTCCCGGTTTTGTGAAAAGGCATTGGGTGTGGAGAAAAAAAATAAGTACACTGCGAAAAGGGCGACGGGATATCTATATGTTGGCAAGCAGGTTCGTGATTTGGTTTCACAACATAAAAAATATTTGTAAGAGATCAAAAAAATGGTATGACGCGGAAACAAGGTAAGTGTTTACCCTTATGGTATTCCCGATGGGTCTCAGGGCGGCGGGATCATTTACAAAAGATTTCGATATATTTAGTATTACATTCCGTCCCGGAACTGATTCCTTTCATTTTATTCGTCTCCTCCCTTAGAACTGCATATCAAAGTATTTTGACACCATGTTTACTTCCATTTTCTCTCCCGAAGTGCAGGCTGTCTTCGACAGTGCTGACCTACGCGCGGGAACTGCAGACGGGCCCTTTCCCTCCCCTGCGGACTGGCGTGATCAGGTAATTTATTTTATCATGGTAGACCGTTTTAATAACCCAAAGGCAAAACCTGTTCACTTTCCTTATGACGATCCAACCTATGGCTCTTATCAGGGTGGCAGTTTTGCCGGCATACGCGAACAACTGGGTTACATTAAAAGCCTGGGTGCCGGTGCCATCTGGTTGAGCCCTGTTTTGAAAAACCTGCGCTGGGATGATGGCAGCTATCACGGTTACGGCATCCATGATTTTCTGAGGGCCGAGCCGAAGTTCGCAAAAGATCCCGCAAAAGCGGACGATGAATTGCGGGCACTCGTGGATGCGGCTCATGCTGCCGGGCTCTATGTGATTTTTGACATCGTGCTTAATCATACCGGGGATGTCTTTGCCTACAATGGAAATTCGACGGCTCCCTTTTCTGATAATCCGATGGCAGTACAATGGCGTGACGACAGTGGTCTGGCAGTTGCCGGTGATACGGATGTTGCTGCGATACCCGATCCTTCTACAGATTCTTTGATATGGCCGTCTGAGTTACAGGAGAATGTGTATTTCCGTCGCCAGGGTTTGGCGGATCCCAATGGTAATGACCGGATCGGAGACTTTGACAGCCTGAAACAATTGATTACCGCGAATCGTGATGTACAAAGATTTTTAATCCGTGCCTATCAATATGCGATTGCCCGTTATGATATCGACGGATACAGGATCGACACGATTCGTTATCTGCAAAACAACCTTGCGCAGCTTTTCGGAAATGCAGTTCGAGAATACGCACTGACCATTGGCAAAAAGAATTTTTTCACATTTGGAGAAGTATTGGACGCAGATCCGGAAACCGATATTGCAAATTTTATTGGTCGGGATACAAGACTGAGTGGCGATACTAATAGTCCCATCGGCGTGGATGCAGCCCTGGACTACCCTTTGTACTATGTGCTGACGGATTCAGTAAAAGGCATGCGTCCGCCATCCACTATCGCGGCCATGTTTAACCGCCGAAAAACCGTTGAACAATTTATTTTAAGTTCTCATGGAGATGCGTCCCGTTACTTTGTCAGTTTCCTGGACAACCACGACACAAAAAAAAGATTCCGCTGGGTTGAGCCGGGTAATGAAAACTTATATGATGATCAGGTGACGATGGGGATCGCATGCCTGTATGGTCTCCCGGGTATCCCTTGCATTTATTATGGAACGGAACAGGGGCTGCACGGATTCAGCACCAGCGGACAAGATCCCGCTGTCAGAGAGGCCTTATGGGGACTCTTTCCCGATTTCCCGAAGACGGCACCTTATTATACGGAAATGCAAAAAATTGTTGCCGTTCGTAATGCTGAGGCCGCACTGCGCTATGGGCGATTCTATTTCCGACAGATTTCCGGCGACAGTTTCCGGTTCGCCATATCCAATCTGCCTGGGGGCATTCTGGCCTGGTCCAGAATTCTCAATGATGCGGAAGTACTGGTCGTCGCCAATTCAAATACAACCCGGGCATTGAGTATCGATGTTATTGTCGAAAAAACCTTAAGCCGTCCCGGTCAACGTATGCGCGTCCTGTATAGCAATAAGAATTTTTTCACAAATCCCGCACCAGTCGCTAATCTGACATTCGTATCGGTTGCTGAACTGGACGGCTCAACGGGGGCCGGTCCACTAAATACTACCAGGGTCACCTTGCTTCCCATGGAGGTGCAGATTATACGGGGTGAGATATAGTTCTGTATTGACTAAGTGTTTACACTTAGCTGGTTTAGTGGAAGACCGCTCTAAGTTCAAAGTATCGAAATAAGGAGCAATAATTGACGTTATATTTTACCCGGATCATCTTAGCATGAACGCAGGGTTGTCTAAGACTACTGTTGTGTTAACTAAATTTGATTCATTTGCAAATCAACCTATATTGTACCAGAAATCAAAGGCTCTATGCGCACGAGGCTGACCGCGTCTTATTCTGCTTTTTCCAAAATCCTGCTCGCGATTTTTATTTTTGTTTTTTTCATTGTCTTACTTGCCCATTTTATTCTGCCGGCCTGGCTGACCAAAGTTTTCACTGTTTTTGAGATCATCCTGCTCTTCATCTCTTACCTCTTTGCCCGATTCATTACAAAAAATCGTGTAATCGTTGAGTTTGATACAAGCTTTGTTTATATTATAGATGCGGATTCGAAAGCCGAGCAGAAATTTCCACTGGAAAACGTCAGCCTGTTAAATCTGCATCCGGGAAAGATCGAAGTAACCAGCAGGTTTGTTCCCTATAGTCTGCATTACCTGGATAACGAAAAGCAGGAGCAGAAAATTAAGGTGTGGGTTAACTGGTTGGATAAACCGGTTAAAGAATTTGCAAATTCGATAAGGGAAAAAAATCCCGATTTTGAATATAGAGATTCGAGGCTGACCTTTGATTATAAAGACTAGCCGCACCCTGGCATAACTCTAAAACATATTATGCGCACCATCCTTTTGACGGCGATATTTCTAACCCTTCGTATGTTTTGCTTCAGTCAAACATATGTGGCATTTGCTCCAAGTATAAACAATCAGGCCGGCAGTTTCCCGGAAAAAATCAACCTCAACCTGGAGGTCGGCAGGCAATGGGATGTTTTCAGTCTCGGCATCGTTGTTGGAAAAAACAGCCTTGCAAAGGCCGGTGTGCCTGACACGACGACTTTCGTTGAACTCAGACCCAATTTGAATATATTTCAACAGGGTAAATTCACCAATACTTTTACGGCCGGCATCGGCTATATATTTAACGCCCAGGAAAGCCTTTTGACCGAATTGACTTATGGTATCGAATACGCTTATACGAATCAGATGCACCTCAATATTTATTTCGGTCAGTATTATTTCAGTGGGCGATATTCCGACAGCAATTCCACGTTCTTCGGCCTGTCCTTTGTTTATTATTTCACGCCTAATAATGCCAAATCACTCATTCAGAACGGAAAAAATTAATTGAATCCGCTATTCAGATAACAATCGAGCAGGATATCACGGGTATAAAAAGTGCCAGCTGATGAATTTTATTTTCCTGCTCACTTGTTTTATCCATTCCCTGGCAATCAATTCATGTCCATTCGGCATGGGATGAATGCCATCCCATAACCAATAGGCATCCGGGGGAAATTTTGCAGCTGACTGATTAAAATAATCCTGTAAAGGAATATAGGTCGCCCCAAATTCAGCAGCTATTCTCCTGGCGGCTTCCTGCCGTCCACTGATAGCTTTTTGGAAGTCATTCCATTGATCCTTTACCTTGCCAACCGGCAGGATGAATGGTTCACAGATCACAAGTTCCGCTTCAGGCAACTGGCGCCTCGTATCTGTCAGCAAAAGCCGGTAATCGTTTTCAAAACCGGCAGCTGTTGCATTTTTATTGCCGCTGACCTCATTCAAGGTGTCGTTCACACCGATTAATATGCTCAGCAGATCAGGCTTGAGCGCAATTGTGTCCTCGGACCACCTCTGCATCAGATCGGTGACCTGATTTCCACTTACCCCCCTGTTGTAAAACTGAAAGTTTTTTTGTGGAAACCGATACAGCAGGTTTGCTGCAATCAGATAAGCATAACCATGACCCAGCACATGGTTCCAATCCATATTCCTGCTCCGGTTACCATCTGTAATCGAATCACCCTGAAAAAGAAAAGAATAATGCTCACCTCCCTTCAAATTATTGGCCAAAGGCAGTTCCTGCAAAACGGTAGGAACTGCAAATGAAGATGCACTCAATGCGGAAGCCTGTTTTAAAAAATTTCTCCTCGATGGTTTTCGTTCTAATGCTTTCATAGCTTTTATTATTATGAAATTAATGCATTTACTGCTTCGGTCCTGCGACCGTATCTATTACCATAACGAAAAAATTTATTTCGTTTTGAAAATGTATTATCGTAATATTGCGTTATACAAATCATGGGACTAACTAAAACAGAGATATTTACTGATAAACAGAACAAGCTGGCGATCATGCTGAAAGCTCTTGCCCATCCTGCGCGAATTGCAATTGTTCAGCATCTCATAAAAATAAATTCCTGCATTTGCGGCGACCTGGTTGATGAACTGGGGCTTGCACAGCCTACCATTTCCCAGCACCTCAAAGAATTAAAAAATGCGGGAATCATACAGGGTACCATCGAAGGCACCAGTGTATGTTATTGTATTGACCCTAAAGTGTGGAAGCAGCTTCGATCAACCCTGGATGCTTTCTTTGTGAGTTATACGAATAATGAGAAATGCTGTTAGCTATTTTTTTGACCCGGTATATAGTCATATTGCATTAAACCGATTAATAAGAATATATGTCAGCTATTCAATACAAAGTGCTATTTGTATGTATACACAACTCGGCGAGAAGTCAGATGGCAGAAGCATTTCTGAAAAAATGGGGCGGGGAGCGATATATGGCGGAAAGCGCCGGGCTGGAACCGGGTACCATGAATCCGAATGTGGTCACCGTTATGCAGGAAGTCGGGATAGATCTCCGTCAAAAAGGAACGCAGGGTGTGTTTGATCTTTATCGGAAAAGAACAACTTATGATGCCGTCATTACGGTATGCGATGGTGCAAGTGCGGAAAGATGCCCTGTTTTCCCGGGCAAGTCCAAAAGAGTGGCCTGGTCCTTTGAAGATCCTTCTTCCATGAAAGGAAGCCGGGAAGAAATTTTGCAAAATACCCGTAAAATCAGGGATGAGATAGAGGAAAAAGTGAAAGGATTTGTGAAGGAATCCAGCGCAGCAGATTACTGGTTCTGAGGATTGAAACAATTCATCATACAAAAATATCAAATCATGGAATCACAGGAACAAATCAAGGAAATGGTACGACAGAAATACAGTGAAATTGCTTTACAGGATAAGGAAAACAACGAGGCTTCATGCTGCGGGTCGGGCTGTTGCACAACGGAAGTTTATAATATCATGACCGATGATTATACCCAACTCAAAGGATATAACGCCGACGCGGATCTTGGCTTGGGTTGTGGTCTGCCTACTCAGTTTGCAGGTATAAAAAAAGGAGATCTCGTGATTGACCTGGGATCCGGTGCGGGGAATGACGCATTTATCGCCCGGGCAGAAACCGGGGAAACGGGTAAAGTGATCGGCATTGATTTTACCGATGCCATGATCAGCAAAGCCAGAGCAAACGCAGAAAAACTCGGTTATCACAATGTGGAATTCAGAAAAGGAGACATAGAGCATATGCCGGTGCCGGCTGATACCGCCGATGTTATTGTGAGTAACTGCGTGCTGAACCTGGTGCCCAATAAGGATGGGGTATTTAAAGAAATTCGTCGTGTTTTAAAACCAGGTGGCCATTTCAGTATATCAGATATTGTTTTACAGGGTGTGCTGCCGGTGAAATTACGGGAGGCAGCAGAAATGTATGCAGGCTGTGTTGCCGGTGCGGTTCAAAAAGAAGCATATCTGGAATTAATGGATATCAATGGCTTTAAAAATATTGTTATACAGAAAGAAAAACCCATCGTTGTTCCTGACGATATATTGAGTAATTATTTGACACCAGAAGAGATCAAAGATTTTAAAAGTTCCGGAACCGGAATCTACAGTGTAACGGTCTACGCAGAGAAGCCAAATGAAACCTGTTGCGCACCCGGATGCTGCTCAAACTAACGGTATGCTCAAACGCTTGTCCGGTGAACTTTTCGGAACTTTTAGCCTCGTATTTTGCGGCACAGGAGCGATTATCATTAACCAGGAATCGGGAGGCCAAATTACCCATATCGGAATCGCGATCAGTTTCGGATTGATCGTTATGGCCATGATACTGTCTCTGGGGCATATCTCCGGTGCACACATTAATCCTGCCGTTTCAATTGCCTTATGTTTCGCCAGGCGATTTTCATGGAAACATGTGGTTCCCTATATTTCAGCGCAACTCGCCGGTGCGATACTGGCCAGTCTGATACTACATTTACTGTTCCCGAAAAATGAATTATTGGGTGCGACCATTCCCAATGGTTCTGATGGGCAATCCTTCATTTTGGAATTCCTCCTCACTTTTCTATTAATGATGGTCATTCTGACAAGCACTGCAAAAAAGGATCATTCCCTGTTGGGTCCGGCTTTGGCTATAGGAGGAACAGTAGGTCTTGAAGCACTCTTTGCCGGACCCATATGTGGTGCTTCCATGAATCCTGCCCGCTCCCTCGGGCCGGCCTTTGTCGGAAACCATTACCAGTCCTTATGGGTATATCTTCTGGGTCCTCTGCTCGGAGCCCTGGCCGCAACTTTTGTATTTATGGGGCAGAAGGGCAAATAAATTTGGGTTGTATGTCAAGTTTACTTTACTTTTAGTACCACAAACTTGACATAATGAGGACAAATTACCTATTTCCCCTCAAGGCCCGGTATTTCGGCATTGCCCTGATTTTACTCCACGTTCCGGTAAAATTGCTTTGGGATTCCCTTTACCCCCAGGGATACGATTATCACGATCCTACTGCTGTAAAGGGTGGATTTTTGTTTTCGCCTCCCCATCTTTTTTTCATCGGGACGACCCTGATGGTACTTGTCGGATTGTTCCTGATTGCTTTTTCAAAAGAAAAGATTGAAGATGAACAGATCGTTCAGCTGAGACTGGATTCACTCCGTTGGGCTATTTATTTGAATTATGCCATATTGCTATTCAGCCTGGTCTTTACACATGGCGGAGAATCCAATCATATTCTGATGCTGAATATCTGGCTACCGCTCCTGTTTTTTATACTCCGTTTTCAGTGGGTTCTTTACAAACAAAAACGCTCAGCTAAATCAGATGAACCCCGGTTATGAAAAATACCATTCGCATAGAACGCGCCATTAAAAACATCACCCAGGCAGACCTTGCGGAACGGGTGGGCGTATCCAGGCAAACCATCAACTCGATCGAAAGCAATAAATACATTCCCTCTACTGTTTTGGCGCTAAAAATTGCGAGGGTTTTTGAAAAGGGCGTGGAAGAAATTTTTTCTCTCGAAGCATCGGATCTTCATTAATCATTAAATAAACATTATGAGCAACGCTTCACATCCAACATTTGCCAACGGTAAAATTTGTTACCTGGAACTGCCCTCCCGCAATGTGCAGGAATCAGCCGCATTTTATCAGGCCGTTTTTCAATGGGAGATCCGGACACGAAGTGACGGTTCTGTTGCATTCGACGACGGTGTCGGGGAAGTGAGTGGTACCTGGAGAGCAGACCGGAAACCTGTTGAAGAAATCGGTTTGCTTGTACATATTATGGTTGATGATATTGAAAATACCATGCAAAATGTGAAGACCCATGGTGGAACCATTGTCCGGCCTGTCGGTTTGGATGCACCTGAAATCACAGCATGGTTTCGCGATCCATCGGGAAATATTCTGGGATTGTTTCAGGAGCGTACGGCATAGACCGGCAAGATCCATACTGCCTGTGCGGGATTTTTATTTCTTCGATATATCCTTCGTTAACCGGTACGTGAACAGGCCGAGTACAATCAAGACCAGGATTAAACTGGGCCATAGCCATAACTGTTTAAATCCATTTTCGTTGCGGTGTAAGATTTCCGGGACAGGCACAATTTTGGAAAACCCGATCTCTTTTGGGCTATTCGGAATGCTGTCTTTAAAATTCATCAGATCATATTGTGGAGCTGACGCATTTGGATTGGTCATTTCCAACTGATAAGTTTTTCCGGAGTCCAGGTAAGTGATTATTTTCACTTCAGTTTGTCCGGTAGACAGAGCAGAAATCAGCAGGGGCGGATTGTCTTCATTATAAATCCTGATCGTAAAGCTGGAATCATTGAATCTGGGCAGGCTCAGGTTGATCAGGGAATCAGAAGAAATAATAAAATTTCCTGCAAGTCCCCCACCAGCCAGTACATCAACCTCCCGTTTGTAAAACCG